>NZ_JBPCSJ010000519.1:0-11205 GCF_051007235.1 Hydrogenophaga sp.
ATGTATCCCTTAAGCATTCCTGAAAGTTCCCCATGCGAATCAGCCCAATCTCTATCGGTCAGACCCTGCGTCCCATGGCCCCTGTGATCAACCAGATCGACCGCGTGGAAAAACGAACAGCCCCTGAAGCCTTGACGGGGCGAGGCCGGGTGTCTTCGTCAGACAAAAGCGGGAAAGCAGGCAAAAACAGGCGTTTGGGTCATCAACGCAAAAAGATGGACTGGAATGGTCTGAGAGAAGCGGTGGACGTTTTCGCTTGAATTTCTAAACCAAAAAGCCCACAGTCGCAAGACTGTGGGCTTTGAATTTGGTGGAGATAGGTGGACTTGAACCACCGACATCAGCATTATGAATGCTGCGCTCTAACCAACTGAGCTATATCGCCGAAGCCGCGCATTATAGACCTAAAACGCGGTGACTTTCAAGCCCCCTCGGTTTCAGGCGTGCTTGAACACGGCCGCGCGCTTGTTGACGAACGCGTCCATGCCTTCTTTCTGGTCTTCGGTGGCGAACAGCGCGTGGAACAGGCGGCGCTCGAACATCACGCCGTCGGCCAGGCCGCCTTCAAAGGCACGGTTGACCGATTCCTTGGCCGCCATCACCGCCAGTTGCGAGAACTGGCTGATCTGCAGGGCCGCGCCCAGGGCTTCGTCCATCAGCTTGTCCAGCGGCACCACGCGGCTGACCAGGCCAGCGCGCTCGGCTTCGGTGGCGTCCATCATGCGGCCCGTGAGGGCCATGTCCATGGCCTTGGCCTTGCCCACCGCGCGGGGCAGGCGCTGCGTGCCGCCGGCGCCGGGGATGATGCCCAGCTTGATTTCCGGCTGGCCGAACTTGGCGTTGTCGGCGGCGATGATGAAGTCGCACATCATGGCCCGCTAGCAGCCGCCGCCCAGGGCAAAGCCGCTGACGGCGGCGATGACCGGCTGGCGCACGCTGCGGATGGCTTCCCAGTTGCGGGTGATGTAGTCGCCCTTGTAGGCGTCGGCGAAGCTGTACTTGGCCATGGCGCCGATGTCGGCACCGGCGGCGAAGGCTTTTTCGCTGCCGGTCACGATCATGCAGCCGATGCCGTCGTCGGCGTCGAAGGCCTTGAGCGCGGCGCCCAGTTCGTCCATCAGCTGGTCGTTCAGCGCGTTCAGCGCCTTGGGGCGGTTCAGGGTGACGATGCCCACGCGGCCTTCGGTGCGCACGGTGATCAGTTCGGGGGTGGCGGCTTCGCTCATGGGGTTCCTCGGGTGGTGGAGATGATTGACGTGAACGTCAACTATAGCGGCCGCCGCAGAGCGCGGCCACCCAAGGGAAAACATTAACCGACCGATGGGTCGGTTAATGGTAGATTGCCAGCCAGACCCCGAAAACAGAGCGCTGCCGACGTGTGGCGCCAGGAGACACACACCCATGAACGCCCCAGCCACGGGCGGCACCGTGCTCTACGAAGCACGCGGCGCCGTCGTCCTGCTCACGCTCAACCGCCCCGACGCGCTCAACAGCTTCACGCGCCAGATGCACCGCGACCTCTGGGCCGCGCTGGACCGCGCCGAGGCCGACCCGGCCGTCCGCGCCCTGGTGCTCACCGGCGCCGGCCGCGGTTTCTGTGCCGGGGCCGATCTGGCCGAGTTCGATTTCGAGCCCGGGCCGGACCTGGTGAAGCGTGCCGATCCCGGCCCGGTGATCGACCAGGCCTTCAACCCGACGGCCCGGCGCATCCAGTCGCTGCGCTTTCCGGTCATCGCCGCGGTCAACGGCGTGGCAGCGGGTGCCGGTGCCTCGCTGGCCATGACCTGCGACATCGCCATCGCCGCGCCGGGCGCGAGCTTCATCCAGGCCTTCAGCAAGATCGGCCTGATCCCCGACGCGGGCGGCAGCTGGTTCCTGGTCGAGCGGCTGGGCCTGGCGCGCGCCATGGCGCTGGCCATGACGGGCGACAAGCTGCCCGCCGCGCAGGCCAAGTACTGGGGAAAGATCTGGGACGTGCAGGACGACCCGCTGACCGCTGCCATGGCCATGGCCGAGAAGCTGGCCGCCATGCCGACCAAAGCCCTGGTCGCCACCCGTGCCCTGCTGCGCGATGCCAGCACCCGCACGCTCAACCAGCAGCTGGACGCCGAGCGCGACACCCAGTCGGCGCTGGGCCAGACGCACGATTACATCGAAGGCGTGATGGCGTTTCGCCAGAAGCGCGCGCCGCAGTTCAAGGGGGAATGAGGATGACCCCCGAACAACGTGCGAAGCGGGTGGGCGAGTCGATGTTCGCGGCCGATGTGGCCGCGCGCGAGACCATGGGCATGGAAATCGTCAGCGTGGCGCCCGGCCGCGCGGTGCTGCGCATGGCCGTCAAGCCGCTGCACCTCAACGGCCACAAGATCTGCCACGGCGGCTTCATCTTCACGCTGGCCGACACCACCTTTGCCTACGCCTGCAACAGCTACAACAAGAACGCGGTGGCCGCCGGCTGCAGCATCGAGTTCCTCAAGCCGGGTCACGACGGCGACGTGCTGACCTGCGAAGGCGTCGAGCAGGCGCTGCAGGGCCGCCACGGCATTTACGACATGAAGGTCACCAACCAGAAGGGCGAGGTGGTGGCCATGTTCCGCGGCAAGAGCGCGGTGATTCCCGGGCAGGTGTTTCCGGAAGAGGAGGGCGCATGAACCACTTTCCGCTCGAACCCATCGAGAAAGCCAGCGTCGACGAGCTGCGTGCGCTGCAGCTCAAGCGCCTGCAGGCCACGCTGCGCCACGCCTACGCCAACTCGCCGGTCTACCGGCGCAAGTTCGACGAGGCCGGTGTGCACCCGGACGACTGCAAGAGCCTGAGCGACCTCGCGAAGTTTCCCTTCACCACCAAGCAGGACCTGCGCGACGGCTACCCCTTCGGCATGTTCGCGGTGCCGCGTGAGCAGTGCGCGCGCATCCATGCGTCCAGCGGCACCACCGGCAAACCCACCGTGGTGGGCTACACGCTCAAAGACATCGACACCTGGGCCACGGTGGTGGCGCGCAGCATCCGCGCCAGCGGTGCCCGGCCCGGTGAGATGGTGCACGTGAGCTATGGCTACGGCCTGTTCACCGGCGGCCTGGGCGCGCACTACGGCGCCGAGAAGCTGGGACTGACCGTGGTGCCCTTCGGCGGCGGCCAGACCGAGCGCCAGGTGCAGCTGATCCAGGACTTCCGGCCCGACATCATCATGGTCACGCCCAGCTACATGCTGGCCATCGCCGACGAGTTCCAGCGACAGGGTCTGGACCCGCGCGAAAGCAGTCTGCGCATCGGCATCTTCGGCGCCGAGCCCTGGACCAACGACATGCGCGTGGCCATTGAAGCGCGCATGGACATCGACGCGGTGGACATCTACGGACTGTCGGAAGTGATGGGGCCGGGCGTGGCCAACGAGTGTGTCGAGACCAAGGACGGTCCGACCATCTGGGAAGACCACTTCTACCCCGAGATCATCCACCCCGAGACCGGCGAGCCGGTGCCCGATGGCGAGATGGGCGAGCTGGTCTTCACCAGCCTGACCAAGGAAGCGCTGCCCATCATCCGCTACCGCACGCGCGATCTCACGCGCTTGCTGCCGGGCACCGCGCGCACCATGCGCCGCATGGAAAAAATCACCGGCCGCAGCGACGACATGATGATCGTGCGCGGCGTCAACGTCTTTCCGACCCAGATCGAAGAACTCATCCTGCGGCGGCCCGAACTGACCGCGCACTACCAGTGTGTGCTCACGCGCGAGAACCACATGGACTGCCTCACGGTGGCGGTCGAGACGCGGCCCGACCTCTCGCCCGAGAGCATCGAGGCGCGCGCCGCGGCCGAGCTGCTGCGGCATGAGATCAAGGTTTACG
This sequence comes from Hydrogenophaga sp., assembly GCF_051007235.1. Lineage (GTDB taxonomy): Bacteria > Pseudomonadota > Gammaproteobacteria > Burkholderiales > Burkholderiaceae_C > Hydrogenophaga. The sequence goes on from NZ_JBPCSJ010000519.1 coordinate 3,849, forward strand.
TGGGCAGTTCGGTCGAGGTGCAGCTCAAGCCCGAAGGCGGCGTGGAACGCAGCCAGGGCAAGGCCAAGCGGGTGGTGGACCAGCGCCAGAAATAGAGCGCCCACGCTCCGCCGCTGCGCGGGTCGCTGCCCCCCTGGGGGGCTGATCCGGCTTGGGGCGGCCCGGCGCCGGATCGTCGGTGGTCAGGCCGCTGGCGCCAGCCAGCGTGCCAGCAGGCCCGCGTCGCCCACCGTCAGGCGCACGGCCTGGGTGTCTGCGGGCCAGTCCAGCGCACAGCGCAGCAGGCGCCGGTCGCGTGAGACGAGGGCGGTCAGCTTGTTGCGCTGGCCGCGCAGCTGGGCCACGTCGTCGAGCTTCATCACGCGCCAGCTCTCGGTCGGGGCGCCGCGCTTGGCGGGCGCAAATTCCACGCCCAGCCATTCGTCACCCGCGGCCATGCCGGCGGCTTCCGCGGCGCCGCCGCGCAGCACGTTCTTGAGGATGAGGCCGCCCGACTCGCCCACGCGCAGGCCCAGCTGCTGTGCCAGCGGCGCCTTGTCCTGGTGTATCTTGGCGCCTTGCGGCGCCAGCAGGTCCAGCACCGGCAGATCGCCAGTGCCGTGCACCCAGTCGCGCAGCTCGCGGTCGAAGGCGCGGCCGCCCAGGCGCTTGAGCGCGCGGGCAATGTCCGCTTCCTTGATCGGGCCGCCGTTGCTGCGCACCCAGAGTTCGCGCATCACGTCGTCCAGCGTGCTGCGGCCTTCGGCGCGCAGCGTCAGGTCCAGGCACAACGCCACCAGCGCGCCCTTGGTGTAGTAGCTCACCGTGGCGTTGGGCGTGTTTTCCTGCACGCGGTAGTACTTCAGCCAGGCGTCGAAGCTGGCCTGGGCCACGCTCTGCACGCGCTGGCCAGGGCTCTGCTGCACCTGGTTGAAGGTCTTGGTGACCAGGGCCAGGTAGGTGGCGTCGTCGATCAGGCCGGCGCGGCGCAGGAACAGGTCGTCGTAGTAGCTGGTGAAGCCCTCGAAGAACCACAGCAGCTCGGTGTGGTTTTCGGTGTCGTAGTCGTAGCGCGCGAACTCGGCCGGGCGCAGGCGCTTGACGTTCCAGGTGTGGAAGTATTCGTGGCTGATCAGTCCCAGCAGCGTGGTGTAGCCGTCGGTGGCTTTGAGCGGTGCCGTGGCTGGGCGTGGGGGCAGGGAATCCGGCGCCGGGCCGACCCAAGCCGGATTCGCGCCCCCTTGGGGGGCAGCGACCCGCGCAGCGGCGGAGCGTGGGGGCAAGTCCGTCCGCTGGGCGATGAGCGCTGTCGAATTGCGGTGTTCGAGTCCGCCGTAACCGTCGCCGCTGGTGTGCAGCATGAACACATAGTGGTCAAACGGCGGCTTCTGGTCGCCGTGCCAGAAACGGATCTGGGCTTCGCAGATGCGTTGTGTGTCGGCCAGCAGGCGGTCGAAGTCGACCCAGCCGCCGGCGCCGCTGACCACGAAGCGGTGCGGCACGCCGCAGGCGTCGAAAGTGCCGCTCCAGAACGTGCCCAGCTCCACCGGGCAGTCGGCCAGTTCGTCGTAGTCGGCCGCTTCGTAGCGGCCCACACCCGCGCCGTCCACCGCCACGGCGCGCAGGCCGGTGGCCACCTGCCAACCCGCGGGCAGGCCCTCGGTGGCGATGTCCAGCGTCTGCGGCTGGCCTTCCTGGCCGATCACGCGCAGGCACAGGCTGGTGGCGTTGAAGAAGCCGCGCGTGCTGTCCAGGAAGGCGGTGCGCACCGAGGCGTCCAGCGCGTAGACCTCGTAGTGCAGGGTCAGGGGCTGGGCCGGGTCGGCGTCGGCCTGCCAGGTGTTCTTGTTCAGCTGCCGCAGCGGCACCGGTTCACCGCCCTGGGTGGCCCGCAGGTGCTGCAGGTGCTGGGCGAACTCGCGGATCAGGTAGCTGCCCGGGATCCACACCGGCAAGGCCAGGCGCTGGCGTGCAGCCGGTCGGGCGACGGTCAGGGTGACGGCGAACAGGTGGGCCTGGGTGCTCTGCACCGCCACGCGGTACAGCACCGCCGGCGCGGTGGGGGCCATGGCCGCGCGGACGGAGCGGGCGCGCGTGCTCACAGCGCCCCCGCGCCGATGAAGCAGCTGACCGCCGCGATGGCCGAGAGCCGGAAGCGCAGCGTGAGCCAGGCCTGCAGGCCGGCGCGGGCGTAGAGGGTACGGTCGGCCAGGTAACACACGATGAGCACGAAGCCCAGCCAGGCCAGGCCGGCGAAGGCGGGCATGAGCAGGCCGGGCCAGGCCAGCAGCGAGGGCACGATGCCCCAGAGGAAGTGGTTGCGCTGGGCGTGGTGTGCCGTGGCCTTGCCGGCCGCCACGTGCCCCGCCAGCCAGCCGATGCCCCAGTGGATGCCGCCCAGGAAGGACGCGATCAACGCCGCGTAGGCCGTCAGCGCGATGGCCACCCAGGCCTGGAGCTCCACCTTGACCAGCCAGAGCAGGCCTGCCAGCAGCACGAAGGGGATGAGCCCCGCGTGGCCCAGGGTGCGGATCAGGGCGGTGTCGTTCGGGTCGTGGAGGGGGGCGCTGGCGGTGGCGGTCATGGGGCGGTCAGGCGGTGTGAAGGCCTCGGGCGGTGCCCGAGCGCGTGGGGCAGGAGGGGTTCACACCCGCTCAGGGTTGGGCGTCGGTGAGGAATTTCTCCACGCGGTCGGCCCCGATGGCGCCGGGCACGCGGGTGCCGTCGGCAAAGATCATGGCCGGCGTGCCGGTGATGCGGATCTTTTTGCCGTACTCGAAGTTGCGCGCAACGGCGGCGGTGTCGCAACTGGCGGTGGGCGGCGTCACGTCCCGGACCATCCAGTCCAGGAAGGTCTTGGCCTTGTCTTTGGCGCACCAGATGTTGCGCGACTTCTCGCCCGAGTCGGCGCTGAGGATGGGGTAGAGGAACACGTGCACGGTCACGTTGTCCACCTTGATCAGGTCGCGCTCGAATTTCTTGCAGTAGCCGCAGTTCGGGTCTTCGAACACCGCCATCTTGCGTTTGCCGTTGCCGCGCACGATGGTGAAGCTGTCCTTGAACGGCAGGTCCTTGAAGGCCACAGCGGTGAGTTTTTCTACGCGCTGCTCGGTCAGGTCGGCGCGGGCCTTGGTGTCGATCAGCGAGCCCTGGATCAGGAAGTCGCCTTTTTCGTCGGTGTAGAAGATGTCGCTGTGGTTGATGCGCACCTCGTACAGGCCGGGCATGGGCGTCTTGCTGACCTCGTCGATCTTGGGCAGGTTGGGCAGGCGCTCGGCCAGGTTCTTGCGGATGGCGGCTTCCTGTGCCAGCGCGCCCAGGGACAGGGTGGCCAGCAGGGCCAGGAGGGTGGTGCGGATCGGTTTCATGGGTGCGGCCCGTGGGCGTGAAGTGAAAACAAAAGGACAACGAGCGTGCTCAGCCCGCGTGCCCCATGGCCTGGCGGGCCAGCCAGTGTTTGAGCGGGCCCAGGCGGTCCACACCGCTCAGGCCCCAGTTGCGCAGCGCCTGCACGCGGCTGTCGGTCTGGTTGAACAGGCCGAACAGCCCGTCGGTCAGCCAGCCCATGGCGCTCACGTCGGCCTGCCGCGCGCGTTCGTAGCGGCGCAGCAGCCGCGGGTCGCCCAGCTCGCGCCAGAACTCGCGCGCGTGCAGCACCCGCGCCAGCTCGGCGGCGTCGGCCAGGCCCACGTTCAGGCCCTGGCCGGCCAGCGGGTGCATGGCGTGGGCCGCGTCACCGGCCAGCACCACACCACCCCCGCTGGCGCCGCGGGCGATCCAGCGCTGCGCGCGCGACAGTTCGAGCGGCCAGGATTGCGCCGGGCTGTCCAGCGCCATCTCGCCCAGGGCGTGTCCACAACGGTCCTGCACGGCTTGCGCCAGCGCTTCGGGGGCGGCGGCGGTCCACGCATCGGCTTGCTCAGCCGGGACAGACCACACCAGCGCCACAGAGTTCCCCTGCGCGCCGCCCAGGGGCAGCAGGGCCAGGATCTCGCCCTGGTGGAACCACTGCCGGGCCACGCCGCCGTGCGGCTGGGCGCAGCTCAGGCGCGCGGCCACGGCCTTGTGCGGGTAGGGGCGCACGTCGTAGTCGATGCCCAGCTCGGCTCGGGTGGCGCTGCGGCGGCCTTCGCAGACCACCGTCAGCGGCGCGTGGGCCGGGGCTTCGTCCAGGCAGGTGATGCCGGCCTGGAAATGCACCGCGTGCGCCAGGCGCTGTTCCAGCGCCGGCACGTCCACGATCCAGCCCAGGGCCTCGGTGCCCTGTTCGGTGGCCGAGAAGCGCAGCGCACCGCTGCCGTCGCCCTGCACCGCCATGGCGGTGACGGGTGTGACCGAGGGCAGGGCCTCGCCGCTGTCGCCCGGGGCGCCGCCTTCGGGCCAGGCGCGCACCGAGCGCAGCAGCTCGCGCGCGGCGGTGTTGATGGCGTAGGCGCGCACGTCGGGGCCGGCCGCAGCGGGGCGGGGCAGGCCCACCAGCGCCACCTTCAGGCGGTCGCGCGCCAGCAGCAGGGCCAGGGTCTGGCCGACGATGCCGGCGCCGCGGATGACGACGTCGTGGCGCCGGTGGGAGCCGGTCTGGGAGGGGCTGGAGGACATGGAGGGATTTTAGGAGGTGGGCACAATCGCCCGGTTGCTCGTCCACCATACCCCTGACCCATGAACCACCCCGCCGCCCAAGCCGACATCCAGGCCGACGTGCAAGCCTCCATCGCCCAGCTGTGGATCCATCCCGTGAAATCCTGCGCCGCGGTGTCGGTGCAGGAAGCCGAGCTGACGCCGACCGGCCTGGCGTGGGACCGCGCCTGGATGGTGGTGGACGCCGAGGGCGAATTCGTCACCCAGCGTGAACTGCCGCGCATGGCGCTGGTGCAGCCGTCGTTCAAGCTGGGGCAGCTGGTGCTGCGCGCGCCGGGCATGCTGGCGCTGCACCTGTCGCTGGAGGCGGCCGAGTACCCGCGCCGCGTGCGGGTGTGGGACGACGCGGTGGACGCCTGGGACATGGGCGACCTGGCGGCGCAGTGGTTCAGTGATTTCCTCGGGCCGGACGCGCCGGCCGACCTGAAGCAGCTTCGGCTGGTGCGCTTCGACCCGGAGGTCCAGCGCCTGTGCAGCGCCAAATGGACCGGCGGGCGGGAGGCGGTGACCCAGTTCGCCGACGGCTTCGGGGTACTGGTGGCCAGCACCGCGTCGTTGGACGAACTCAACGAGCGGCTGGCGAAGGCCGGTGAGGCGCCGGTGGACATGCGGCGCTTCCGGCCCAACATCGTGCTGGGTGGCGTCGAGTCGGCGGACGAGGACCGCATCGGCGCCTGGCGCGTCCACACCGACGGCGGCGTGGCGGCGCTGGAAAACGTCAAGCCCTGTGCGCGCTGCCCGATCCCGAACATTCACCCGGAGACCGCCGTGTCGTCGCCGGCGGTGGGCGACGCGCTGCAGGCCTACCGGCAGGACCCGCGCCTGAACGGCGCCATCACCTTCGGCATGAACGCCATCGTGCTCGAAGGCGACGGGCTGGTGCTGCGCGTGGGGCAGGTGGTGTCGGCCGACTGGCGATTCGACTGATCGGCTCCGGTCAGCAGGTCAGGCAGACCGTCTTCGATCCCGACCAGTTGCTCATCGGCCCGCTCAGGTCCATGCCGCGGCGGATGGCGGTCATCTCGGCCACGATGCTCATGGCGATCTCCGGCGGTGTGAGCGCGCCCAGGTTCAGCCCGACCGGGCCATGCAGCTTGGCCGCCTCGTCTTCGCTCACGTCGAACTCCAGCAGTCGCTCGCGCCGCTTGGCGTTGTTCTGCAGCGAGCCCAGCGCGCCGACGTAGAAGGCCGGCGTGCGCAGCGCTTCCATGAGCGCCAGATCGTCCAGCTTGGGGTCGTGCGTCACGGCCACCACCGCGCTGTGCTCGTCCAGCCGCATCGCCAGCACCAGGTCGTCGGGCATGGTGGTGGACAGCGTCACACCCTCCATGCGCTCCCAGCCCTCGTGGTATTCCACGCGCGGCTCGCACACCGTCACCTGGTAGTCCAGCATCACCGCCATGCTGGCGAGGTAACGCGAGAGCTGGCCGCCACCGATGACCAGCAGGCGCAGGCGCGGGCCGTGCACGGTGGTCAGGGTCTGGCCGTCGAACTGCACGCGGTCACCCGCGTCGGTCGGGCTCAGGCCCGCCACGCCGGTGGCCATGTCCAGCCGGCGCTGCACGCGCTGGTGGCCTTCGATGGCGGCCAGCAGTTCGCGCAGCTGCGAGGCCGGCGAGAGCGGTTCCAGCACCAGCTGCACCGGGCCGCCGCAGGGCAGGCCACAGCGCCGTGCTTCCTCGGCGGTCTCGCCGTAGGTCGTTGTCTCGGGCTTTCGCAGCGCCAGCTCGCCGCGCGCCACACGGCCGATCAGGTCTTCCTCGATGCAGCCGCCCGAGACCGATCCGGCCACATGGCCGTCGTCGCGGATGACCATGAGCGAGCCCGGCGGGCGCGGGGCCGAGCCCCAGGTGCGCACCACCGTGCCCATGACCACGCGCTGGCCGCGCGACTGCCAGTCCAGGGCGGTACGGATCACATCGATGTCGAGGCTGTTCATGGGGCGTCGCTCCGTGCAAGGGGAATGGGGAGGGGCGGCGTCGCGCGCCACCCGGAGACCAGCAGCGCCACCAAGGCTGCGCCACCGAGGAAACCGTAGCCGAGTTGCTGTGCCGCGGGGCCGGCGGTCGGGCTGAGCCAGCCCACGGCCAGCAGCAGGGCCGGACCGCCCAGGGACCAGCCCAACGCCACCGCGCCGTGAGACGCCCAACGGGACACGCCGGCCCGATGGCGACCCGCGTGCACCGACCAGGCCAGCGCCAGCAGGCCCATGCCCACCAGCCCGTTGGCGGCGCTGCTGCCGGCGAGCAGCACGCCCGCCCCCAGCGCCAGCAGCGCCAGCGGCAGCCGTTCGGCCCATGGGGTGGTCAGGTGGCGCGGCACCAGATCGAGGCGGGTGAGGGCGGGCAGCGCCGACATGAGCCCGAGGTGGATCAGAACCACCGCCGCAGGCGACACACCGGCGGCTGAGCACCAGGCGTTGCTCAGCCAGAGCGTGCCCATCATCAGGCCCATGGCGGTGGCGGGCAGGGCGCTGGCGGCGGTGGGCGCGAGGTGCTGTGCGGCGGGCGCTGGCGCCCAACGGCTCAGCAACGCCGTGCACAGCAGCACCAGCGGCGCGGCCCACAGGCTGTCGCTCACGCCCGGCACGCCCGCGGTGCACAGCGCTGTGAGCGCAGCGGCCAGCAACGGTGGCCAGCCCGACCAGCGGCGGCGGCAAGCGCCGCGCGCCAGCGGCACTTCCAGGCACGCCGACCACACGGCCCAGACGGCGGCCAGCACCAGCAGCGCCGAGTGGCCC
>NZ_JBPCSJ010000520.1:0-10488 GCF_051007235.1 Hydrogenophaga sp.
GGCCGCCAGTTCATCCGGCGCATCCGCCACGGCGTGCAGCTCATGGGCGAGCTGATCAACGACCTGCTGGAGTATTCGCGCATGGAGCGGCGCGACATGGCGGCCGAGCCGGTGCCGCTGCTGCCGCTGGTGCAGCAGGTGCTGGACGGTTACGAGGCCGATATCCACCGCCAGGGCGCGCAGGTGCAGCTGGCCATGGAACCGTTCACACTGGCGCTGGACCGCGAGGGCATGGCCGTGGTGCTGCGCAACCTGATCGGCAACGCCTTGAAGTTCAGCCGCGATCGCCAGCCCCCGCGGGTGGAGATCGGCAGCCGCAGCGAGGCCGGGCGGCGTATTCTGTGGGTGCGTGACAACGGTGTGGGCTTTGACATGAAGTACCACGACCGCATGTTCGGCATCTTCCAGCGCCTGCACCGTGCCGAGGAGTTTCCGGGCACCGGCGTGGGCCTGGCCCTGGTTTTCAAAGCCGTCCAGCGCATGGGTGGCCGTGTCTGGGCCGAGAGCACCCTGGGTGCCGGTTCCACGTTTTTCCTGGAGTTTCCCGAATGAGCACTTCCGTGAGCCCGCCCCCCATCCTGCTGGTGGAGGACAACCCGATGGACCTGGACCTGACGCTGCGCGCGTTCAGCAAGAAGAAGTTTTCCAACCAGGTGCACATCGCCCGCGACGGTGAAGAGGCGCTGGCCTTCATCCCGCGATGGGAGGCGGGCGAGGCGCTGCCGGCGGTGATCCTGCTGGACATCAACCTGCCCAAGATCAACGGGCTGGAGGTGTTGCGCCAGCTCAAGACGCACGAGCGCTTCCGCCGCATCCCGGTGGTCGTGCTGACCTCGTCCAGGGAAGACAAAGACCTCAAGACCGCCTACGATCTGGGCGTCAACTCGTACATCGAAAAGCCGGTCAGCTTCAACAAGTTCATGGACGTGGCCGAGCAGATCGAGCTGTACTGGTGCGTGCTCAACGAACGCCCGTCCTGAGCGCCGACCGTTACCACAAGGAGACACCATGCCGATGCTCAAGGTCCTGATCCCGGTCGATGGCTCCGAGCGTTCGCTGGACGCGGTGCGCCACGCGCTGGCGCTCACCGGGCGCGGGCTGCGGGCGCGTTTTGTGGTGGCCAACGTGCAGTCGCCCGCCAACCTGTATGAACTGGTGGTGGCCCACAACCCGCAGGTGCTGCAGCAGGTGAGCGAGGCCGCCGGCCGCGACCTGATGCGCCCGGCCGTTGAACTGCTGCAGGCCGCCGGCTTGCAGGTGGAGCAGGACGTGGCCACCGGCGACCCGGCGCACACCCTGGTCGAGATCCTGGAGCGCCACGCCTGCGACGCCGTCATCCTGAGCGCGCACGGCGCCAGCGGTGCGCGCTCCCAGCTGGGCGCGGTAGCGCACGAAATGGTGCAGATCGCGCCGGTGCCGGTGACGGTGGTGCGACCGGCCGAACGCGAGAGCGACTGACGCAACGGTCGGCGCGCCCGCAAGGGCTGACGGACCACCGGTCACGCACAACGGCGGACACGCACAGGCGTGGGCCGCCGTTGTGCTTTGTGGGCCACCGGTCCGCCATCGCGGGATGGTTTTCGTGATTACGTTTAGGTGAATGTGTTTACGGATGTGAAATCTTGCGCTACAGTACGCGCACCACCGGCCACCCGCGGAGACAGCGTTCCATGTCCACCTACAGCTACCCCCAGTTCCCCTACCGGGCGCCCGACGACCTGATGGCGGGCGCACCACAGCGCCGGCCGCTGGTGGTCATCGGCGCCGGCCCGGTGGGGCTGGCGGCGGCCATCGACGCGCGGCTGCACGGGCTGGACGTGCTGCTGTTCGACGAGGAGGACAGCGTGTCCTTCGGTTCCCGCGCCGTCTGCTACGCCAAGCGTTCGCTGGAAATCCTGGACCGCCTGGGCGTGGGCGACACGGTGGTGGACAAGGGCGTGAGCTGGAACGTGGGCCGCACCTTCATGAAGGAAGAAGAGGTCTACCGCTTCAACCTGGTGCCCGACGCTGGCCACAAGCGCCCGGGCATGATCAACCTGCAGCAGTACCACCTGGAAGAAGCGCTGGTGCGGCGCGCCGAGGCGCTCGGCGCCGACCTGCGCTGGAAATACAAAGTGGTGAGCGTGCAGCCCCTGGGCGAGGGCGGCCACGGTGGCGCGCGCGTGAGCGTGGAAACGCCCGACGGCGCGTTCGAGATCGACGCCGACTGGCTGGTCGTGGCCGACGGCGCCCGTTCCAACGTGCGGCGCCAGCTCGGCCTGGACATCGAAGGCCATGTGTTCAAGGACCGTTTCCTGATCGCCGACGTGGTGATGAAGGCCGACTACCCGGCCGAGCGCTGGTTCTGGTTCGACCCGCCGTTCCACCCCAACCAGAGCGTGCTGCTGCACAAGCAGAGCGACAACGTCTGGCGCATCGACTTCCAGCTCGGCTGGGACGCCGACCCGGAAGAAGAGAAGAAACCCGAGAAGATCATTCCGCGCGTCAAGGCCATGCTGGGCGATGACCGCGAGTTCACGCTGGAGTGGGCCAGCATCTACACCTTCCAGTGCCGCCGCATGAAGCACTTCCGCCACGGCCGCCTGCTGTTCGCGGGTGACGCGGCGCACCAGGTCTCGCCCTTTGGCGCACGCGGCGCCAACTCCGGCTTCCAGGACACCGACGACCTGCTGTGGAAGCTGGCGCTGGTGATCAAGGGCCTGGCGCCCGAGGCGCTGCTGGATACGTATGACGCCGACCGCACCTACGCGGCCGACGAGAACATCCGCAACTCCACCCGTTCCACCGACTTCATCACGCCCAAGAGCGCGGTCAGCAAGCTGTTCCGCAACGCGGCGCTGGAGCTGGCGCGCACCCAGCCGTTTGCACGCAAGCTGGTCAACTCCGGCCGCCTGAGCGTGCCGGCCTTCCTGGTGCACTCGGCGCTGAACACGCCCGACACGGACGCTTTCGAGGGCAACATGGTGCCCGGTGCGCCGCTGGACGACGCCCCGGTGCGCGTGGACGGGCAGGACGCCTGGCTGCTCGACCAGCTGGGCAACCGTTTCGTGCTGCTGGTCTTTGCCGACGCTGCCGCACCGCTGGACCCGGCGCTGCGGGCCCAGGCCGCGGCGCTGGCCGGTGGCGCCATCCCGGTGGAGGTGGTGCTGGTGTGTGCCCAACCGGGCGAGGCCGCCGGCCTGACCGTGCTGCACGACCGCGATGGCCTGCTGGCCCAGCGCCTGGATGCGCGGCCCGGCACCGGCTACCTGCTGCGCCCGGACCAGCACGTGGCCGCGCGCTGGCGCCGCGTCGACGTGGCCGCCGTGCGCGCCGCGCTGGCCCGCGCGACCGCGCAGACCGTGGTCGACATCCGCCCCGAAGCCGTGGCCGCCTGAATCCACCAGGAGAACCCCATGCCCCTGCAGCCACTGCCCAACCTCGCCGAGCCCGGCCAGCGCTACTTCCGTGACTTCACGCCGGGCGACGACTTCTACGAAGCCCTGATCGACACCCACCGCGACCTCAGCGACGAGCAGAGCCAGCTGCTCAACGCCAAGCTGATCCTGCTGCTGGCCAACCAGGTGGGCGACATCGCCGTCCTGAAAGACGCGCTGCGCGTGGCCCGCGAAAACATTCGATGACCCCCCTGCGCCGCTTCGCGTCTTCCCCCCTGAAAGGGGGGACCACACCAGGGGCCCGGCAAAGCCGGTTCCCAGGTGGGTGCTGGGTGGTGCAGCTTCCCTTTAGCTCCAAGGAGACTCTCCCATGAACATCCGCAAGATCCACCACGTCGCCTACCGCTGCAAGGACGCCAAACAGACCGTCGAGTGGTATGGGCAGCACTTGGGCATGGACTTTGTGCTGGCCATCGCCGAAGACGCGGTGCCGTCCACCAAGGCGCCGGACCCGTACATGCATGTCTTCCTGGACGCCGGCGCGGGCAACGTGCTGGCTTTCTTCGAGCTGCCCAACTCGCCCGAGATGGGCAAGGACCCGAACACGCCCGACTGGGTCCAGCACATCGCGCTGGAGGTGGACACGGTGGACGAGCTGGAATCGACCAAGGCTCGCCTGCAAGCCTCGGGTATTGACGTCATCGGACCGACCGACCACACGCTGTTCAAGTCGATCTACTTCTTTGACCCCAACGGCCACCGCCTGGAACTGTCCGCCAACACCGCCACGCCCGAGATGCTCAAAAAGCTCGACGAGGTGAAGTGGGACATGATCAACGAGTGGGCCCAGACCCGCCGCGCACCCAAGCACGCGGCGTGGATGCACGAGAAAGCGTTTCAGGCTTGATCCACCCCCGCGCCGCCTTTGGCGTCACCCCCTCAAGGGGGCGGCACTGGCGGCCCGGCGAAGCCGGTTCCGCGGTGCCTGCTGGATGGGGCCCGCGCTCCGGGGAGCCGTTGTGCCGCCCGCCACTTTTGCTGCACGGCGCGTGACGGTGCTGCTGGTGTGCCCTACTGCATCTCGGGCTCTGCCGTTCGTCGGAACAGGGCGGGAAAAGGGGCTCAAGTTCGGCGATGGAAGGCCGAAAAGCTGAGGGAACACCAGGAATGTCTTTCACTGGTGTCCCTTTCTTCAGGGGTTTGCCATGTTGAGCATCACATCCAGTCAACCGGCGGTCTGGTCGCCGCCTCCCGGCCCCGCGGTCACCGCGGTGTCGCCCACCGTGCAGGTGCAGCCGGTGCAGGCCACCTCGCGCGACGCGCAGACCGGTGGTTCGTCGGGGCGCGAGGCGCCCGGCGCCGCCCAGGCCTCGCGTGTGGGTGGTTCTGGGCGTGAGCGCGACACCGAGCGCACCGAGAAGGGGGCATTGCCCGACGCGGCGCCGCTGCTGCCACGCGAGTCGCCGGACGCGCCCGACCAGCCCGAGTCGCCCGAAAAAGCCCAGGCCCAGGTGGATGCCGAGCGCGAACTGCAGGCCCGCCAGGCCGAGGACAAGGCGTTTCGACAGAAGCTGCAGGACGTGATCTCCAACGTGTGGAAGGCCAGCGCCGCGGTGGTGGATGTGGCGCTCAGCGCCAGAGGCGCCAGCGCTGACGCCGAGGCGGTCAGTGCCACCGAAGCGGTCGCTGGCGCAGAGCCCGTTGGCGCTGCTGCGCCGGCCGCGCTGTCACCGCCGGCCAGCGCGGCGTCCGGAGCACCGGTGCAGGAAGCCGCCAACGACGCGGTGGCCGAGCTGGCCGAACTGCGGGCCGGCCAGGAGGTGGTGGCCTACGACGCCGCCGGCCACAGCAGCCTGGCGCCCCTGGAAGCGGGCACGCTGATCAGCCGCCGGGTGTGAACCGCGCCTCCCCGTCGGGAGGCACAACCCCCAAAAGAACCGCCGGGCAAGCCCGGCGTTTCTTTTGGGGGCACGGAACCAGGTGCAGGCGATGCGGTCGTCGGTGTGCGGCAGCAGCGCCGGCCAGGTACCGACTGTCCATGGGTTGCGCCGTGGCTGCGTGCCCGGCACCTTCCTGCAGGTCGGTCTTGTGCGGTCCTGTGCGCTGCGGTCGGGCGGTGTCGGCCACCGCGCCCGCCCCTCCCACCACGTGGTGGGGCGGCTGCCCGCGCCTCAGTTCAGCGTGCTGGATTCGAGCTGGTCCAGTGCCTTCTGGGTCAGCTCCAGATCGCGCTTGAGCTGGGCGCCCAGGCTGATGTGCAGCGGCTGCTGCGGGTCCTGCGACAGCGTTTCGAGCTGGGCCGCGCTGCGCACGATGGCGCGAAAGCCCATCAGCATGGACGTGCCCTTGAGCTTGTGCGCGTTGTAGTGCACGGCCTCACGGTCGCCCTCGCGCAGCGCTTCGAGCAGCACGTGGGCCGTGCCCTCGGGTGGCTCGAACACGGTCCTGAGCAGTTCGCTCAGGGAGTCCTCGGGCATCATGGACATGATCTCGGCGTAGGCCTCGGTGTCGATCACAGCCGATGGCGCGTCCTGCGGCTGGGGCAGGCGCACCGGCATCTCGTACGAGGACATCGGGAACGGGCCCGAGAGGCGGTGCACGCTCATGCCGGGCAAGGGATGGTCCGGGTCGTCCAGCAGGCCGCAGCGGCCCAGGGCCCGCTGCAGATCGCCGGCCTGCAGCGGCTTGCTGGTGAATTCGTTGACGCCCACTTCCAGCGCGCGCTTGCGGGTGTCGTTGACCACGTCGGCCGTGACCAGGATGACCTTGATGTCCGCGGCCGGGCCGTCGAGCCGGCGGATCGCCTCGGTGGCGGCCAGGCCGTCGAGCACCGGCATGTGGTAGTCCAGCAGCACCACGTCAAAGCTCTGGGTCTTGAGGATGTCCAGCGCTTCCTGCCCGTTTTCGCAGAAGGTGGCGTCGTGTCCCATCTTCTCCAGCAGGATGGCCATGTACTTGAGGTTGATCGGGTGGTCCTCGGCGACCAGCACGCGCAGGCGGCGGGTGCTGCCGATCGTGCCGGCGGTGCTGTCCACCGCGTCGTCCGGAGCCTCGGTGGGGGGCAGGTGCAACGTCACGGTGAACACCGAGCCCACGCCGGGTTCGCTGCCGACCTGGATGTCGCCCCCCATCATGCGCGCGAGGTTGCGCGAAATCTCCAGGCCCAGACCGGTGCCGCCGATGCGCCGGCGCAGCGAGTTGTCGGCCTGGTAGAAGCGGGTGAACAGGTTGGCCACGGTGTCCGCGTCCATGCCCACGCCGGTGTCGCGCACCGCGATGGTCAGCCCCGACGGGGTGCCGGCGACGCGGGCGATCTCCACCATCACGCCGCCCTGGGGCGTGAACTTGATGGCGTTGTTGATCAGGTTGAACATGATCTGGCGCACGCGCGTGGCGTCGGCCAGCACCCACTCGGGCAGGTCGGCGGCGGGGTAGATGTCCAGCGACAGGCCCTTGTCCCGTGCGGCCACCTGCATCAGGTCGCTCACCTCTTGCACCACGGTGCGCAGGTGGACCGGGGTTTCCGACAGCTTGAGCGTGCCCGACTCCATGGTCGAGACGTCCAGGATGTCGTTGAGCACGCCGAGCAAGTGCTGGGCCGAGTCCGAGGCGGTCTGCAGGTAGTCGCGCTGCACGCTGGTCAGCTGCGCTTCGCCCAGCAGGTTGAGCATGCCCAGCAGGCCCTGGAACGGGGTGCGGATTTCGTGGCTCATGTTGGCCAGGAACACGCTCTTGCCGTGGTTGGCGGCCTCGGCCTGGTCGCGGGCTTCGGTCAGTTCCTGGCTGAGCTTTTGCAGGTGCTGGTACTGGCGCTGCTGTTTGCGGATGTGGCGGACCAGCAGGCCCACGAACAGCAGCATCACCAGGGCCTGCGCAGCGGCCAGGCCAATGACCAGACGGCTTTGCTCCTGGATCTGGGTGTTGCGTTCGTCCAGGAACTGCGACACCGCCCGGTTGGCGTCGCGGGTGAGTTCGGCCAGCAGCGGCACCAGCAGCTCGATCTGGCTCTCCAGCACTTGAAGCGACAGCGGCTGCCGCACGAGCGACTCGGGGTCGGCGAACAGCGGGTCAGCAGTGTGGGTGAACAGCTCCAGCCGCGATTGTGCTGCGGCGAAATTGGGTGAGCTTTGCAGCAGGTCGCGGCGCGGGATCTTGGTCAGCAGGTCGATGCGGCTGAGGAACACTTCATAACGTTCGAGCAGTGCCCAGGGGTCGGCGCCGGCCGGGTTCAGCTGGACTTTGTGGATCGCCTGGTCGAGCCGCGAGAGCTCGCGTTCGAGCTGGTAGGCCTGCCACATCAGGGCGTCGACCTGTTTGCTCGACATGTCGTCGAGCACCCGAACCTGGCGCCACTGGATCCAGCCCAACGGCGTGAGCGTCAGGCTCAGCAGCAGCGTGATGGCCACCGCCCAATGGCGGCGGTTCCAGTGTGCAAGGTTCGGGGTCGGGATCATCACTGCACTTCCAGGGCCTTGAGTTGCCAGATCGAGCGCTCGTAGTAGGTGGAGCTGCGCAGCTCGGCGCTGTTGTCGAACGGATAGACCACGAACAGCGGGCCCTTCTCGCGCACCGGCATGGGCTGGTCGTCCAGCAGGCGGGCCACGATGGGCTTGAACTTGGTGTCGCCCATCGGGATGCTGATCTTGTAGTCGTTGATGGCGATGGCGCTGACGGTGCTGCCGCTGGCTTTGACGGCGGCCAGCACGTCGGACAGCAGCGGGCCGGTGAACTTGACCGGCTTGTCGAACCAGGGGGTGCGGGTGGTGAAGGTCTGCTGCGGCAGCGCTTCGAGCATCTTCATGTCGAAGCGCGCCACGTCACCGGCGTTTTTCACGGCGATCTTGCCGGACACGGTGAGGATGGGGCGCTCCTTGGGAGCGTCCAGCGCGAGGGCGGGCTGGGCAGCGACGGCAACGGCGCCCAGCAGGGCGCCCATGAACAGGCGGCGGGTTTTCATGATGTTCAACTCCATGGTGTTGTGGTGAGGGGAAAACGGTGACGAGAAAACAGGGGTGGGATGGGCGTGAGCTCAGATGCGGTGGCGCACCAGCGCCGGGTTGGCGGCCAGGCGGCCGAGCAGCGCGCCGGCGATCTGTTTGAGCGGCAGCACCTCGTGCGCGGCACCGGCCTGGATGGCCATGCGCGGCATGCCGAAGACCACGCAGCTGGCCTCGTCCTGCACATAGTTGTAGCTGCCGGCGTCCTTCATCTCGCGCATGGCCAGGGCGCCGTCGGCGCCCATGCCGGTGAGCATGACGCCGATGGCGTTGGGGCCCAGCACCCGGGCGCACGACTTGAACAGCACCTCGACCGAGGGCTTGTGGCGGTTGACGGGTTCGGTGTCTTCCACCACGGCCACGTAGTTGGAGCCGCTGCGGTCGATGCGGAACTGACGCCCGCCCGGGGCGATGTAGGCATGGCCGGGCAGGATGCGTTCGCCGTGGCGCGCCTCGGCCACGCTGATGCGGCACAGGCTGTTCAGGCGGGCGGCAAAACTGCTGGTGAAGCCGGGTGGCATGTGCTGGGTGATGACGATGGCCGGCGCGTCGGCGGGCATGGGGGTCAGCACCTCGCGGATGGCTTCGGTGCCGCCGGTGGAGGCGCCGATGCAGATGATTTTTTCGGTCGTGGCCAGGCGCGGCAGCGGCGCCCTCGGCGGCTCGGCCGCGGCGCTGCCACCGGCCGCTGCCGGCGCGCCCGCTGGTGGTGCCGGAGGCAGGCGCTTGACGTGGGCGCTGGCCGCCACGCGGATCTTGTCCACGATGTCGTGTGCCAGCTCGTTCAGGCCGCTGGTGATGCCGATGCGTGGCTTGGCCACGTAGTCCACCGCGCCCATTTCCAGCGCGCGCAGCGTGATGTCGGCGCCTTGCTCGGTCAGCGTGGACACCATCACCACCGGCATGGGGCGCAGACGCATCAGGCGCGAGAGGAACTCCAGCCCGTCCATGCGCGGCATCTCCACGTCCAGCGTGATGACGTCGGGGTTGGTCTCGCGGATCATCTCGCGCGCGACCAGCGGATCGGCGGCGGCGCCCACGCACTGCATGTCGGTCTGGCGGTTGATGATTTCGGTCAGCAGGCTGCGCACCAGCGCCGAATCGTCCACCACCACCACTCTGATTTTGGCCATCTTGTTGTCCTCCTGGGCTGCGGTGTCTAGAACAGGTCGATCGACCCGCCCGCGGTGCTCTTGGCGACCACGGCCGCGCTGCCCTTGCGTTCCTGGGTTTCCAGCGTTTCGGGGTGCGAATGCGCCAGGCGTTTGCACATGGCCTTGCCCGTGGCCGGGAAGTAGCAGACCTTGCGCGGGTAGATGTCCAGCACGTCCTTGGAGATCACCGCGATGCGTTCGGTCTGCAGGTAGTCCAGCACGAACTGGGTGTTGCGCTCGCCCACGTTCATGGTGGTGAAGGTGTGCATCACCTGGCCGCCACCGAACACCTTGGCCTGCATGTTCTCGCGCCGGGCACCGAGCTTCATCATCTCGTTGATCAGCAGTTCCATGGCGTACGAGCCGTAACGCCCGGAGGTGTCGCCGCCACCGTCGGGCAGCATGAAGTGGTTCATGCCGCCCACGCGCACCTTGGGGTCCCAGATGCAGGCGGCGATGCACGAGCCCAGCACCGTCATGATCACCATGTCGTCGGTGGTCACGTAGTACTCGCCGGGCAGCACCTTCACCGCGTCGTGCTTGAAGTGGTGGTCGTGGTAGTAGAACGAGGCCTCACCTGGCTTGGGCTTGCGTGCCTTCAGCGTGTCCAGCGACGAACGTGCGGGGGTGACGATCATGGTCGACCTCCGCCACAACGGTGATGCGCAGTGCCTTCGGCCAGTGACACCGCGGAACCGGCTTTGCCGGGCCGCAGGTGTCGTCCCCCTGGGGGGAAGGCGCGAAGCGACGCAGGGGGGAGCTTGTCAAACGCGTTCATAGACGGTCTTTCCGCGCAGCGCGAACAGGCTGCGCGCATCGCTGAAGTTCTCGGCGTGACCGACGAACAGCATGCCGCCCGGCTTCATCACGCGGTGGATGCGTTCGAGCACCTGGCGCTGCGTGGGACCGTCGAAATAGATCATCACGTTACGGCAGAACACCACGTCAAAAGGTTCGCGC
>NZ_JBPCSJ010000521.1:0-10524 GCF_051007235.1 Hydrogenophaga sp.
ACGGTGCCTGCAGCACGATGCCGACCATGTTGTATTTCTTGCCATCGTGCTGCTGCGCGAAGCGGCGCATGGCCTCGGCGTGTTCGGGGCGCAGGCCCGGGTGTCGGAAGGCGACCACGGTGGATTCGTCCGCCATGAAGTCGGCCGTGCGGCGGATGCGGATGCCCGAACCCACCGCTTCGGCGATCTGGTCGTCGCCCAGGTACAGCGCCGCGTGGCTCACGGGCGAGACCGTCAGCGCCCGGATACCGACCGACACCACGCCATTGGTGTTCGACAGGATGATGTCGCCTGGCTTGAGGTCGGTGCTGGCGATGCGCTGGCCGCCATTGGCCGGGGTGAGCAGCAGCCGGTTCTGCAACCGCACCGGCGTCTGGCCTTCGGTGAGGGCCATCGGGTCCACCCGGCTGGCGCAGCCGGCCAGGCCGGCGATCAGGGCCATCAGCAGCAGGGCGCGGGCGATCAGCGGCATGGGGGGCTCCGGTCGGTGGACGGTCAGACGCCGCGCGCGCGGTCGCTCTTGAACTGCTGGCGGAAGGCTTCGAAGCGGCCGGCGTCCAGCGCGTTGCGCACCTCCTGCATCAGGTTCAGGTAGTAGTGCAGGTTGTGGATGGTGCTGAGCATGGGGCCCAGCATTTCGCCACAACGGTCCAGGTGGTGCAGGTAGGCGCGGCTGAAGCCGTCGCGCCCGCCGTCCGCCCAGCTCACGCCGCTCTTGCCCGCGCAGGCGTAGCAGGTGCAGGTGGCGTCCAGCGGCTGGTGGTCGGTCTTGTGGCGGGCGTTGCGGATCTTCAGGTCGCCGTAGCGGGTGAACAGCGTGCCGTTGCGCGCGTTGCGCGTGGGCATGACGCAGTCGAACATGTCCACACCGTCGGCCACGCCCTGCACCAGGTCTTCAGGTGTGCCCACGCCCATCAGGTAGCGCGGCTTGTGGGCCGGCAGCCGATGCGGCGTGTGCGCCATGATCTGCAGCATCTGTTCTTTGGGCTCTCCCACGCTCACGCCACCGATGGCGTAGCCGGGGAAGTCCATTTCGACCAGGGCCTCCAGCGACTCCTGGCGCAGGTGCTCGAACATGCCGCCCTGCACGATGCCGAACAGCGCGTTGGGGTTTTCCAGCCGCGCGAATTCGTCCTTGGATCGCACCGCCCAGCGCCGGCTCATCTCCATGCTCTTGCGCGCATCGGCCTCGGTGGTCAGGTGGCCGTTGGTCTCGTACGGCGTGCACTCGTCCAGCTGCATGACGATGTCGCTGTTGAGCCCGGTCTGGATCTGCATGCTGACCTCGGGCGACATGAACAGCTTGTCGCCGTTGACCGGGCTGGCGAAGGTCACGCCTTCTTCGGTGATCTTGCGCATGGCGCCCAGGCTCCAGACCTGGAAACCGCCCGAATCAGTGAGGATGGGCTTGTTCCACTTCTCGAAGCCGTGCAGGCCACCGAAGCTGGCCATGACTTCGCGGCCGGGCCGCATCCAGAGGTGGAAGGTGTTGCCCAGGATGATCTGGGCGCCCATGTCTTCCAGGCTGGAAGGCATGACCCCCTTGACCGTGCCGTAGGTGCCCACGGGCATGAAGATGGGGGTCTCAACCACGCCGTGGTTGAGGGTGAGGCGGCCACGGCGGGCGTGGCCTTCGGTCTTGAGAACGTCGAACTGGAGCATGGCGGCGATTGTCGCCCAGCCATGCCCACCGCGGGCTCACAGGGGGCCGGCGGCCGGCTCCAGCGCCAGGATCCACGACACCAGCTTGGCGGCGTCGGCTTCGGTGATGGCCACCTTGTTGGGCGGCATGGACAGGCCGCTGACCTTGCCCTTCCAGTGGCTTTCGTACGGGCTGGAGCCGGCCATGACGGTGGCGGTCAGCTGCTGCTGCGCGCCCTTGACGCTCTTGTATTTGGCGGACACGTCGCGCCAGGCCGGGCCGATGGGGGGCAGGCCGCCCGGGCCTTTGGCACCGGGTTCGATGTGGTGGCAGGTCATGCAGCCGGCGTTGGTGGCGAGCTGGATGGCCGCTGCGTCGTCGGCCGGTCCGGCCCAGGCGGTGGTGGCCAGCAAGGCCGAGGCGAGCAGCAGGGTGTGGCGGTTCATGGGGTGATCTCCGTGGGTTGGATTGAGGTGAATGGGCTCAGGCTAGCAGCGGCACCGGCCGCGCATTTGATCTTTGTCAAGGCGGCCGGCGCGCGTCGCAATGTGCGACAGCCGGGCCGCCGGGCGTTGCCATGCTGTGGTCAGCGCGCCGCACCGGCGACCGGCGCCAGCGGCGCCACCACCAGCACGGTGTGGTTGCGGTCTTCCACCACCCAGAGGCGGCCCAGGTGGTCCACCGCGGCGCCGGCCGGCGCGCCCAGCGGGCGCACGCCGGGACGGGCCTGCCAGCCGCTGACGAGGTCTTGCCGCGCGCCCTGCGGCGCACCGTCGGCCCCCAGCCGCCAGCCCACGATGCGCTGGCCGCCCGCGCGGTAGCCGTGCCACACGGCCAGCAGGTGGCCGCTCCACGGCGTGGCGGTTTGGCCGGCGCTGGCTGGCGGCACCGCCAGCAGCTGCAGCGGCGCCACGTGGGCCGGCCAGGCCTGGTGGGGTGCGCGCTGGGGGGCGGTGCACCGGGCGCGACCTTCGTAGCCGCGGGCCACCACGCTGCGGCCCTTGGCATCGCTCACGCAGCCGGGCCATCCGTGCTGCGAGCCGGCCACCAGTTCGTTGAGCTCTTCGGCCGGGGCCTGGGCGTCGGGGTAGTCCACCGAGTTTTCGGCCTGCCACAGCCGCTCGGTGCCGCTGGCGCCGGGCACCACCGCCAGCGCCAACGAGTTGCGCAGGCCGGTGGCATGCGGCTGCAGCGATTGCAGGGTGTGGTTCGGGCCGCCCAGCACCGCCCGGTACACCGCAGCACGTGGCCGGGGGCCGCTGGTTTCGGGGCAGGGCAGGGGTTGCCGCTGCTGGTCGTTGCGGCAGGCGTCGGTGGCCGAACCCACGTTGAGGTAGAGCGACCCGTCACGGCCAAAGGCCAGTTCCTTGAGCGGGTGGGCACCGTCGGCCGGCAGACCGGTGATGACGTCCTCGCGCCGCAGGGCATCGGCCACCGGGGTGCGCCAGACGGTGCCGGCTTCGCCCACATACACCCGGCCGTCAGGCCCGCGCGCCAGACCGTGCGGACGGTCCAGCCCGCTGGCCAGTGTGTGCAGGGTGGGCGGCTGGGTGTCGGTGCGCAGTTCCAGCAGGCGGCCGCGGCGGGGTTCCCAGCTGCCCATGTCGACGATCCAGAACCGGTGCGGTGCCACCTCCAGCAGGCGGCGCGGCATCTGCAGGCCCTGGGCGGCGGTGGCCACCAGGCCGGCGCACCAGCCGGCGGGCACGCGCAGATCGACACGGGGATGGCCCGCGCACTGGCCGCGGGTGGCGTAGGCCTGAGGCGCAGCGTGGGCGGATGACCAGGCCCCGGCCAGACCGGCCAGGGCGGCGAGGAGGGAGACCGCTCGCCGCACGGCGACGGTCAACGCACCGGGATCAGCGGGCTGGCCGCCAGCACCGGCGAGACCGATGGGGACGGCGTCTCCGATCGGTCCCAACCCCAGGCGAACAGGATGGCCAGCCCCAGGGAAAGCACCAGGGCCAGGCTCAGGCGAAGCAGCATTTCGACCACAGAAGCACCCGTTAGATGTGTTGTGCAAAGGACCGCATTTTGATCCTGGAAGCCGGACTTGCATGTAAAAAAGCAGTCAAAGGTATGCAAATGTGTGCTGCCCGCCACGCTGGCATGGTGGATCGGCCACGGTCAGGGGGCTGCCGTGCTCAGGGAACCGGTCCCGCGCCAAACCGCTGAGCCACCAGCCCGCGCAGCCACTGGTGGCCCGGATCGCGGTGCAGCTGGCCGTGCCAGAGCTGGGCGATGGTGCTCCCTGGCAGCTTGAGGGTCAGGGGCCGTGCGACCAGCCCGAACGGGCCCACCGCGTGCTGGGCAAAGCGCTCGGGCACGGTGGCCACCAGGTCGGTGCTGGCCAGCACATGGCCCAGCGCCACGTAGTGCGGCACCGTCAGTTGCACGCGCCGCTCCACGCCCAGGCGCTGCAGGGCTTCGTCGACCCGGCCGTGGCCGGTGCCAGCCGCCACCACGCGCACATGCGCGGCCTGGCGGTAGGCGGCGGCCGTGAGCTGCGGCCGGGCCGCCAGCGGGTGGCCGGCGCGCAGCAACGCCACATACCGCTGGCGGAACAGCGTCTGCTGGAAAAACCCGGCCTGCAGTTGCGGCAGCAGGCCCAGGGCCAGGTCCACCCGGCCGGCGGCCATGTCTTCGCGCAGCGTGGTGTCGGCCACCGGCACGCAGCGCAGCGTCACGCCAGGGGCGGTCTGTGCCAGCGCGTCCATCAGCACCGGCAAAAAATAGGTCTCGCCCACGTCCGTCATGGCCAGGGTGAAGCAGCGGGTGCTGCTGGCGGGGTCGAACGAGGCGCGCACGTTCAGCGCTTCGCGCAGCGTGTCCAGCGCCTGCGACACCGGCGCCGCCAGCTGCTGCGCGTAAGGCGTCGGCTCCATGCCCGCGGCCGTGCGCAGGAACAGCTCGTCGCCCAGCAGCAGGCGCAGGCGGCGCAGCGCGTTGCTCACGGCCGGCTGGCTCAGGCCCAGCTCGGTGGCCACGCGGGAGACGCGGCGCTCGCGCAGCAGCGCCTGGAACACCACCAGCAGGTTCAGATCGAGATCGGCGAGTTCCATGTCGGCATTATTTCATTGGTGAATAGCGCCTATCACCCGGATTCGGTTGCCGGATGGGCGTGTCTTCGCCACCATCTGCGGCCACAACGACAAGCATTGGAGACAACGCATGCACACAGCCACCCCGGGGCCCGATACCCTGCCGTGGGAAGGTGGCGGCACCAGCCGCATCCCCTTCGCCGTCTACACCGACGAACAACGCCACCAGCGCGAGCTCGAACGCCTTTTCTACCAAGGCCACTGGTGTTACGTCGGCCTGGAGGCTGAGATCCCGAACGCCGGCGACTTCAAGCGCACCGTGGTCGGCGAGCGCTCGGTCATCATGACCCGCGCGGCCGACGGCCAGATCCACGTGGTGGAGAACGTCTGCGCGCATCGCGGCATGCGCTTTTGCCGCAAGCGCCACGGCAACGCCACCGAGTTCGTCTGCCCCTACCACCAGTGGAGCTACCAGCCCGACGGCAGCCTGCAGGGCGTGCCGTTCCGCCGCGGTGTGCGGCAGGACGGCAAGGTCAACGGCGGCATGCCGGCCGACTTCAACCCCAAGGACCACGGCCTGACGCGGCTGAAGGTGGCCGTGCGCGGCGGCGTGGTGTTCGCATCGTTCGACCACGGGGTCGAATCGCTGGAAGACTACATGGGCCCCACCATCCTGCGGTACTTCGACCGCCTGTTCAACGGCCGACAGCTCACCATCCTGGGCTACAACCGCCAGCGCATTCCCGGCAACTGGAAACTGATGCAGGAGAACATCAAGGACCCGTACCACCCCGGCCTGCTGCACACCTGGTTCGTGACCTTCGGCCTCTGGCGCGCCGACAACAAGAGCGAGCTGCGCATGGACGCGCACCACCGCCACGCCGCCATGGTCTCCACCCGCGGCAGCATGGGCCAGGCCAGTGGCCAGGCAGCGCAGGTGACCCAGGTGTCGAGCTTCAAGGAAAGCATGCAGCTCGAAGACCCGCGCTTCCTGGACATCGTGCCCGAGCCCTGGTGGCAACTCGAAGACAAGATGCCCACAGCGGTGATGACGACCCTGTTCCCCAGCGTGATCTTCCAGCAGCAGGTGAACAGCGTGAGCACGCGCCACATCCAGCCCGACGGCCACGGTGCCTTCGACTTTGTGTGGACGCACTTCGGCTTTGCGGACGACACGCCCGAGATGACCGAGCGCCGACTGCGCCAGGCCAACCTGTTCGGCCCCGCCGGTTTTGTGAGCGCCGACGACGGCGAGGTGATCGAGTTCTCGCAGCAGGCCTTCGACAGCAAACCGCAGCACCGAGCGCTGGCCGAGCTGGGTGGGCGCGAGGTGGGCGAGACCGATCACATGGTGACCGAAACGCTGATCCGCGGCATGTACGAATACTGGCGCAAGGTGATGGAAAGCCCAGAGCCGTCCACCGCGCCGGAGGCCAAGCCATGAGCGCGCTCGTCAAGGTCGATTTCGACACCTGGCAGGCGCTGCAGCAGCTCTACAGCGACTACGCCTCGGCCGTGGACAGTGGGCAGTGGGCACTGTGGCCCGACTTCTTCACGGTGGACGGCGTCTACAAGCTGCAGCCGCGCGAGAACCATGAGCGGGGCTTTCCGCTCTCCACGCTCGCCTTCGACAGCCAGGCCATGCTGCGCGACCGGGTCTACGGCATCCAGGAGACGCTGTTCCACGACCCGTACTACCAGCGCCACGTCGTCGGTGCGCCGGTGGTGCGGCACATCGACTAACAAGGCCGCTGGCACTGCGAAGCCCACTACGCGGTGTTCCGCACCAAGCTCGATGGCCCGAGCACCGTGTTCAACGTCGGACGCTACATCGACATCGTGGTGAACACGCCCGACGGGTTCAAATTCGCCCAGCGACTTTGCATCTACGACAGCGAGATGATCCCCAACTCCATCATCTATCCGATCTGATCATGAGCAACTGGACCGACGTGGCCGCCGAGGCCGATCTGTTTGAAGGCGCCGGCATTCCGGTGGCGCCGGGCGGACGCGACATTGCGCTGTTTGCGGTGGACGGTGAGGTGTTCGCGACCGACAACCTTTGCACCCACGGCAACGCGAAGCTGTGCGACGGCTTCGTGGAAGGTCACGAGATCGAATGCCCGTTCCACCAGGGCCGCTTCGACCTGCGCACCGGCGACGCCACTTTTGCGCCCTGCACCGAGGCCATCAAGGTCTGGCCAGTGAAGGTGGAGGGAGGGCGCGTCTGGCTGGATCTCGATGGATGACCCCCACGCTCCGCCGCCGCGCGCGTCGCTGCCCCCCAAGGGGACTGGCCTTGCTAGGGGCGGCCCGTCGCTGCGGCCGTGGACCGCTCCAGCAGCATCGAGTCGCCGTAGCTGAAGAACCGGTAGCCCTGCGCCACCGCGTAGCGGTAGAGCGCCATGATGGGCTCGTAGCCCGCGAAGGCGCTGACCAGCATCATCAGCGTGCTCTTGGGCAGGTGGAAGTTGGTGATCAGCAGGTCCACCACGCGGAAGTCGAAACCCGGGGTGATGAAGATGTTGGTGTCGCCCTGCAGCTCGCCGGTCTTGGCCCAGCTCTCCAGCGTGCGCACCGTGGTCGTGCCCACCGCCACCACGCGGCCGCCGCGCGCGCGGCAGTCGGCGATGGCCTGGACGGTTTCCGGCGGGATCGCGTAGCGCTCGTGGTGCATCACGTGCTCCTCGATGCGCTCGGTCTTCATCGGGGCGAAGGTGCCGGCGCCCACGTGCAGCGTGACGTTGGCGCGCTGCACGCCGCGTGCTTCGAGCGCGGCCAGCACACCCTCGTCGAAGTGCAGCGCTGCCGTGGGCGCGGCCACCGCGCCGGGCACACGCGCGAACACGGTCTGGTAGCGGCGCTCGTCGTCGGCTTCGTCGGCGTGGGTGATGTAGGGCGGCAGCGGCACGTGGCCGTGGCGCGCCATCAGCTCGTAGGGCGTTTCACCCGCCGTGCCCTGCAGGCGCAGGCGGAACAGCTGTCCCTGCTCATCGGGCCAGCGGCCGAGGAACACGGCGTCGAAGCCGCCGCCTTTCAGCCCTCCGGCCAGGTGCAGCAGACCGCCGGGTTGCGGCTTCTTGCTCACGCGGATGTGGGCCACCACTTCCTGCCCCGAGCCGTCCAGCGCCTCGTGCGGCAGCAGCACGCGCTCGATCAGGATCTCGAACTTGCCGCCGCTGGCCTTTTCACCGAACAGGCGGGCCTTGACGACCTGGGTATCGTTGAACACCAGCAGGTCGCCGCTGCGCAGCAGGTCGGGCAGCGTGCGGAAGATGCGGTCCACCGGCTGCGGCCCGGTGCCGTCGAGCAGGCGCGAGGCGCTGCGTTCGGCCGCCGGGTGCTGGGCGATCAGGGATTCGGGGAGGGTGAAATCGAAGTCGGCAACGGTGAAGCTGCGCGCCGGAGAGGACGAAGAAGAGGTCATGCTGCTTGAGGGCCGGACAGGGCCCGTTCCAAGTGAAGGTATGGATGGAAATACAGGCAGAATTCTCCCATGCCCGACGCTGTGCCCTCTGCCGCCCCCCGCAAGGAACTCTCTGCTCCGCAGAAGGCGATGCACAAGCTCGGGCTGGTGCGCGACATCGACCTGGCGCTGCACTTGCCGCTGCGCTACGAGGATGAGACGCGGATCGTCACCCTGCGCGAGGCGCGCGATGGTCACGTGGTGCAGGTCGAAGGCACGGTCACCCAGCAGGAGATCAGCTACCGCCCGCGCCGCCAGCTGCTGGTGACGCTGGACGATGGCACCGACACCTGCACGCTGCGTTTTTTCAGCTTCTACCCGGCGCACCAGAAAACCCTGGCCGAGGGCGCGCGGGTGCGCGTGCGCGGCGAGGTGCGCGGCGGCTTCATGGGCAAGACCATGATGCATCCGTCGTTTCACGCGGCCGGTGGCGAGTTGCCCGACGCGCTGACCCCCGTCTACCCGACCAGCGCCCAGCTGCCCCAGGCCTACCTGCGCAAGGCCGTGGTGTCGGGTCTCAAGCGCGCCGACCTGAGCGAGACCCTGCCGCAGCCCATGTTGACCTCGTTGCAGGAGACCCTGCGCGGCCTGCGCGCGCCGCTGCTCTCACTGCGCCAGGCGCTGGAATACCTGCACCACCCGGGGTCGGACGTCTCGCTGGCCGCGCTGGAAGACCGCAGCCACCCGGCCTGGCAGCGCCTGAAGGCCGAGGAGCTGCTGGCCCAGCAGCTTTCGCAGCTGACCGCCAAACGCGAGCGCGACGCTTTGCGGGCCCCGACCCTGACGACCCAGGCCGGTGGCCTGCACGAACAGCTGCTGGCCACACTGCCGTTCGCGCTGACGGCGGCACAGCGCCGTGTGGGCGAAGAGATTGCGCGCGACCTGGCGCGCCAGGTGCCCATGCACCGTCTGCTGCAGGGCGATGTGGGTTCGGGCAAGACGGTGGTGGCCGCGCTGGCCGCGGCAATTGCCATGGACAGCGGCTGGCAATGCGCGCTGATGGCGCCGACCGAAATCCTGGCCGAGCAGCACTTCGCCAAACTCATCGGCTGGCTGGAGCCGCTGCTCACGCCGCTGGGCAAGCGCGTGGCCTGGCTCACCGGCAGTCAGAAAAAGAAACAGCGCACCGAAATGCTGGCCCTGATCGCCAGCGGCGAGGCCGCGCTGGTGGTGGGCACGCACGCCGTGATCCAGGACCAGGTGCAGTTCAAGAACCTGGCGCTGGCCATCATCGACGA
The DNA here is from genome assembly GCF_051007235.1 of Hydrogenophaga sp. GTDB lineage: Bacteria > Pseudomonadota > Gammaproteobacteria > Burkholderiales > Burkholderiaceae_C > Hydrogenophaga. The sequence goes on from NZ_JBPCSJ010000521.1 coordinate 9,388, forward strand.
GCAGCACCGCTTTGGCGTGGCGCAGCGGCTGGCGCTGCGCAGCAAGATGGGGGGCGCCGAGCTGGGCGCGGGCGAACCGCACCTGTTGATGATGAGCGCCACGCCGATCCCGCGCACCCTGGCCATGAGCTACTACGCCGACCTGGACGTGTCCACCATCGACGAGCTGCCGCCCGGCCGCACGCCCATCGTGACCAAGGTGGTGTCCGACAGCCGCCGCCACGAGGTGATCGAACGCATCCATGCCCAGGTGACCGAGGGCCGGCAGGTCTACTGGGTCTGCCCGCTGATCGAGGAGAGCGAGGCGATCGACCTGTCCAACGCCACCGCCACGCATGCCGAGCTGTCGCAACTGCTGCCGGGCGTGCTCGTCGGCCTGCTGCACTCGCGCATGCCGGTGGCCGATAAGAAAGCGGTGATGAGCCTGTTCAGCGGTGGGCAGATGGGCGAGCTGGTCTCGACCACGGTGATCGAGGTGGGCGTGGACGTGCCCAATGCCTCGCTGATGGTGATCGAGCACGCCGAGCGTTTTGGCCTGTCGCAGCTGCACCAGTTGCGTGGGCGGGTTGGGCGCGGCGCTGCCGCTTCGGCCTGTGTGCTCATGTACGTGCCCAACGAAAGCGGGCGCCTGGGTGAGGTCGCGCGCGAACGGCTCAAGGCCATGGCCGAGACCAACGACGGTTTCGAGATTGCCCGGCGTGACCTGGAGATCCGCGGCCCGGGCGAGTTCCTGGGCGCCCGCCAGTCCGGCGCGGCGCTGCTGCGTTTTGCCGATCTGGCCACCGACACCCACCTGCTGGAATGGGCGCGCACCGCAGCCGCCGAGATGCTGACCCGTTTCCCCGAAGCCGCCGAGCGGCATGTGGCCCGCTGGCTCGGCACCAAGGCGGAGTATTTGAAGGCGTAGGTGAGGTTCCCCCCCGCGCCGCCTGCGGCGTCACCCCCCCCAGGGGGCGGCACTGGCGGCCTGGCAAAGCCAGTTCCGCGGTGCCCTGGAACAACAACCCTTCCGGCGAACGTGTCTGGTTCGAGGATGTGGTGGAACCGGCTCTGCCGGGCCACACGCATCGCCCCCTGAGGGGGTGACGCCGCAGGCCGCGCGGGGGGCACCCTCACCTACGCCTTCAAATACTCCGC
>NZ_JBPCSJ010000522.1:0-2435 GCF_051007235.1 Hydrogenophaga sp.
ATCGGACCCCGGTGCACACTTTGACGCCGTGGTGGAACTGGATGCCAGCACCATCGTGCCGCAAGTCACTTGGGGCACCTCGCCCGAGATGGTGCTGGGTATCGATGCCCGCGTGCCGGACCCTGACAAGGAAAAGGACCCGAACAAGCGCGGCGCCATCGAACGCGCCCTGACCTACATGGCGCTGCAACCGGGCAAGGCCCTCAACGACATCTTCGTGGACAAGGTGTTCATCGGCTCCTGCACCAACAGCCGCATCGAAGACATGCGCGAAGCCGCTGCGGTGGTGAAGAAGCTGGGCCAGAAGGTCGCCAAGAACATCAAGCTGGCGATGGTCGTGCCTGGTTCCGGCTTGGTGAAAGAACAGGCCGAGCGCGAAGGTCTGCACGAAATCTTCAAAGCCGCGGGCTTCGAGTGGCGCGAGCCCGCCTGCTCCATGTGCCTGGCCATGAACGCCGACCGCCTGGAACCCGGCGAGCGCTGCGCGTCCACCAGCAACCGCAACTTCGAAGGCCGCCAGGGTGCCGGCGGTCGCACCCACCTGGTCTCGCCCGCCATGGCCGCCGCCGCGGCGGTGCACGGTCACTTTGTCGACGTTCGTCAATTCGCCTGAAAGGACTGCTCCCATGAAAACCATTGCTGCCCTGTTCTCGATGTGCTGCCTGCTGGCGCTGGCCGGATGCAACACGGTCCAAGGTGTGGGCCAGGACGTGCAAAAAGCCGGTCAGGTGCTGGAAGACGCCGCCAAGAAGAAATAAATGAACAAGTTCACCGTGCACAAGGGCCTGGTGGCCCCGATGGACCGCGAGAACGTCGACACCGACGCCATCATTCCCAAGCAGTTCCTCAAATCGATCCGCAAGACCGGTTTCGGTCCCAACCTGTTCGACGAGTGGCGCTACCTGGACCAGCCGGGCGAGCCGGGCGTACCCGAGAGCCAGCGCAAGCCCAACACGGACTTCGTGCTCAACCAGCCGCGCTACCAAGGCGCCTCGGTGTTGCTGGCGCGCAAGAACTTCGGCTGCGGCTCCAGCCGCGAACACGCGCCCTGGGCTATCGACCAATATGGCTTTCGCGCGCTGATCGCCCCCAGCTACGCCGACATCTTCTTCAACAACTGCTTCAAGAACGGCCTGCTGCCCATCGTGCTGCCCGAAGCGGTGGTGGACCAGCTGTTCAACGAAGTCGTGGCCTTCCCAGGCTACGAACTGACCGTGGACCTGGAGCGCCAGGTCATCGTCAAGCCGCAGGGTGAAGAGATCCCGTTCGACGTGCAGGCCTTCCGCAAGTACTGCCTGCTCAACGGTTTCGACGACATCGGCCTGACGCTGCGCCACAAGGACAAGATCGCCGCGTTCGAGAAAGAACGCCTGGCGACCAAGCCCTGGCTTGCACACACCATGGTGTCCTGATCGGACGACACCTCAACCTCTGACAGACCCCACATGAAAATCGCAGTTCTCCCGGGTGACGGCATCGGCACCGAAATCGTGGCCGAAGCGGTCAAGGTCCTCAATGCCCTCGATCTGAAGTTCGAGATGGAGTCCGCGCTGGTCGGTGGCGCCGCCTACGAAGCCCATGGCCACCCGCTGCCCGAGTCCACGCTCAACCTCGCCAAGTCGGCCGATGCGGTGCTGTTCGGCGCCGTGGGCGACTGGAAGTACGACAAGCTGGACCGCCCGCTGCGCCCCGAGCAGGCCATCTTGGGCCTGCGCAAGAACCTGGGCCTGTTCGCCAACTTCCGCCCTGCCATCTGCTACGAGCAACTGGTGGGCGCGTCCAGCCTCAAGCCCGAGCTGATCGCGGGTCTGGACATCCTGATCATCCGCGAGCTCACCGGCGACATCTACTTCGGCCAGCCGCGTGGCCGACGCACCGCTGTGGATGGCCACTTCCCCGGTACCGAAGAAGCCTTCGACACCATGCGCTACTCCAAGCCGGAGATCGAGCGCATCGCCCACGTCGCGTTCCAGGCCGCGCGCAAGCGCAACAAAAAAGTGACCAGCGTCGACAAGGCCAACGTGCTGGAAACCTTCCAGTTCTGGAAAGACGTGGTCACCGAAGTGCACGCCCAGTACCCCGACGTGGAACTGCAGCACATGTACGTGGACAACGCGGCCATGCAACTGGTCAAGGCGCCCAAGGCCTTTGACGTGGTGGTCACCGGGAACATGTTCGGCGACATCCTCAGCGATGAGGCCTCCATGCTCACCGGCTCCATCGGCATGCTGCCTTCGGCCTCCTTGAACTCGAAGAACCAGGGCCTGTACGAACCCAGCCACGGCAGCGCGCCAGACATTGCAGGCAAGGGCGTGGCCAATCCGCTGGCCACCATCCTGTCGGCGGCGATGATGCTGCGCTATTCGCTGAACCAGGAAGCCGCGGCGCAGCGCGTCGAGGCCGCGGTGCGCAAGGTGCTCGCGCAGGGGCTGCGC
>NZ_JBPCSJ010000523.1:0-9440 GCF_051007235.1 Hydrogenophaga sp.
ACGCGCTGGTGCAACAGTACATGGGCGGCCGAGCGTCGGGGATCATCAGTTTTGGTCTGAAGTCGGCGGACGCCATCGCGGCCGGCACGCGCTTCCAGGACGCGCTGCAGCTCTTCACGCGCCTGGTCAACATCGGGGACGCCAAGTCCCTGGCCTGCCACCCGGCCACCACCACGCACCGCCAGCTCAACCCCGACGAGATGAAGAAGGCCGGCGTGAGCCCCGACATGGTCCGCCTGTCGATCGGCATCGAGCACATCGACGACCTGATGGCCGATCTGGAGCAGGCGCTGGCGAAGGTTTGAGCGCCACCGGCTGCGACCCTGAGAAACCCGCTTCGGCGGGTTTTTTCTTGTCTCGGGCTGCACCGGTCTTGATCTTGCGCAGCCGCCGGTGGCGTGTGCGTGGCATATTGGTTTGTGCGGGTCGCGGTGGCGCGGCCGCGTGACGCAGGAAGGTGGCGAACACATGGACAGACCCTGGCTCAGCCAATACCCGGCCGGCGTGCCGGCGGAGATCGACGTTCACCGCTTTGCTTCTCTCAAGGACGTGCTGGCATTCAGTTGCGAGCGCTTTGCCGACCGGCCAGCCTACCGTTCAATGGGCGCGGCGATGAGCTTTCGCCAGCTCGACGAGGCCAGCCGGGCTTTTGCGGCCTGGCTGCAGCAGGTAGCGGGTCTGCAGCGCGGCGACCGCGTCGCCCTGATGATGCCCAACCTGCTGCAGTACCCCGTGGTGCTGTTCGGCGTGTTGCGCGCGGGCATGGTGGTGGTCAACGTCAACCCGCTCTACACGCCGCGCGAGCTGGAACACCAGTTGAAGGACGCGGGCGCCCAGGCCATCGTGGTGCTGGAGAACTTCGCCCACACGCTGCAACAGGTGATCGGCGCCACGCCCGTTCGCACCGTGGTGACCACGCAGGTGGGGGACTTGCTGCCGCCGATCAAGCGGCTGCTGACCAACGCCATGGTCAAGCACGTGAAAAAGCTGGTGCCGCCGTGGCGGCTGACGGGCGCCGTGGACTTTCGGCGCGAGCTGGCCGCCGGTCGCGCGCAGCCGCTGGACGATGTGCCACTGCAGCACAGCGATCTGGCCTTCCTGCAGTACACCGGTGGCACCACCGGCGTGGCCAAAGGGGCCATGCTCAGCCACGGCAACATGGTGGCCAACGTGCTCCAGGTGGGGGCCTGGATGTCGCCCAACCTGAACGATGGCGAGGAGACGCTGATCCTGCCACTGCCGCTGTACCACGTGTTCGCGCTGACCGGGGCGCTGTCCTTCTTCGCCAAGGGCGCGCAGGCGGTGCTGATCGCCAACCCGCGCGATATGCCGGCCTTTCTGCAGGTGCTGCGGCAGACCCGCTTCACCGCGATCATTGGCGTCAACACCCTGTTTCGCGCCCTGCTCGATGCACCGGGCTTTGCCCATGTGAACCTGCGCCCGCTGAAGCTGGCGGTGGCCGGCGGCATGGCGGTGCAGCAGGTGGTGGCGCACCGCTGGAAAGAGCGGGCGGGCGTGCCGCTGGTGGAGGGTTACGGCCTCACCGAAAGCGCTCCGGTGGCCATCGCCAACCCGATCACCATCCCGGAGTGGAGCGGGCAGATTGGCCTGCCGCTGCCGAGCACGGAGGCGGCGATCCTGGGCGACGCGGGCGAGCGCCTGGGCCTGGGCGAGGTGGGCGAGATCTGCCTGCGCGGCCCGCAGGTGATGCAGGGCTACTGGAACCACCCCGAAGAGACGGCCAAGGCGTTCATCGGCGACGGCTGGTTGCGCACCGGCGACATGGGGGTGATGGACGCGCGCGGCAGCATCCGCATCACCGACCGCAAGAAAGACATGATCGTGGTCTCGGGGTTCAAGGTGTTTCCCAACGAGATCGAGGACGTGCTGACCCTGCACCCTGGTGTGCTGGAGGCCGCGGCCATCGGTGTGCGCGACGAGCGTTCGGGCGAAGCGGTCAAGGTGGTGATCGTGCGCAGCGACTCCGACCTGAGCGAAGCCGACGTGCTCGCGCACTGCAAGCAGCACCTGACCGGCTACAAGATGCCGCGCGTGGTGGCGTTCCGCAGCGAGCCGCTGCCCAAGTCCAACATCGGCAAGGTGCTGCGCCGCGAGTTGCGCGACGCCGGGGCCACCGCCGTTCCGTCGGACCCGCCGGCCAACGCGTGACGCTCGCGGGTGTCGGGTGGCCGGGCCTCGCGCTGGGTGCCGCGCTCAGCGCTCGTCGTAGCTCACCACCAGCGTGTCGGTGGTGGGCCGGGCCTGGCAGCTGAGCACGAAGCCTTTTTCGGTTTCCCAGGGTTCGAGCGTGAAGTTCTTGTCCATGGTCACCGCGCCTTCCATGACCTTGGCGCGGCAGGTGCAGCACACGCCGCCCTTGCACGACCAGGGCAGGTCCAGCCCGGCGTTCAGGGCCACGTCCAGCACGTGTTCGTCCTTGCCCATGCGCAACTGGTGCGGCTTGCCGTCGAGCACCACAGTGAGCGCCACTTCGCCGTCGGTGCGCACGGCCGGGTGGCCCAGCACGGCGGCCTGGCGCTGTCCGGCGGGCAGGGCTTCCAGCGTGGGCGAGGTGAACCGCTCGGTGTGGATGCGGTCGGGCCGCACACCCGCGTCGAGCAGGGCTTTTTCGGTCGCTTCGATCATGGCCTCGGGGCCACACACGAACACCTCGTCCATGCTGGCCACCGGCAGCAGCGCAGCGATGATCTCGCGCACCTTGTCGCCGTCGATGCGGCCTTGCAGCAGCGGTACTTCCTGCGCCTGGCGCGAGAGCACGTGGATCAGGGTGAGGCGGCCCGGGTACCTGTCCTTGAGGTCCTGCAGCGCTTCGTTGAACATCACGCTCGCCATGCGGCGGTTGCCGTAGACCAGGGTGAACTTGGCGTCGGACGACTCCTCCAGCGTGCTGGCCATGATGGACAGGATGGGCGTGATGCCCGAGCCGGCCGCGAAGCCCACGCGGTGCAGCGCGCGCGGCTTGTGGATGGTGAAGCGGCCGTCGGGTGGCATCACGCGCAGCGTATCGCCGGCCTTGAGCGCGCTCGCGGCCCAGTTGGAAAACACGCCGCTCTCGACCGGGCGGATGCCCAGCGTGACCTCGCCGTGTTTCACCAACCGGCTGCGCGGGCTGCTGATGGAGTAGCTGCGCCGCACGTCCTGCCCGCCGATGGTGGCGCGCAGCGTCAGGAACTGGCCGGGCTCGAAGGCGAAGGTTTCGCGCAGCGCTTCGGGGATGGCCAGCGAGACGGCGACCGCGCCGGCGGCCTCGGGGTCGACGCGGGCAACGGTGAGGTCGTGGAAGCGGGGGGCGGCGGTGCTCATGGTGTTCAGTACGGCTTGAAATAGTCGAAGGGTTCGAGGCAGTCCAGGCAGCGGTACAGCGCCTTGCAGGCGGTCGACCCGAACGGGGCGGTCTGGGTCGTGTTGTGCGAGCCGCATTGCGGGCAGGGCACGTCCACAGGTGTTGCCGCGTGGCGGCTGAACCGCAGCACGCCCGCGGGCGATGCCGGCGGGCTGCCACCTTGCGGCGGCGCAATGCCGTAGGCGCGCAGCTTGTCTTTGGCCGCCTCGCTCATCCAGTCGGTGGTCCAGGCGGGCGAGAGCTGCGTCACCACGCGGCCCGGCAGGCCGGCCTCGCGCAGGGCGGCCACGACGTCGTCCTCGATCTGGCCCATGGCGGGGCAGCCGCTGTAGGTGGGCGTGATGACCACCTCGGGCACGCCATCGGCGCCCGTGCGGATCTCGCGCAGGATGCCCAGCTCACCCAGACTGATGACCGGGATCTCCGGATCGGCCAGGTGGACCACCGCCTGCCGCACCGCGTGCAGGTCCGCCTGCAGCGCCGCTTCACCCATGGGGTTCACCAGACGGCGGTCGGGTGGGCGCGCGCCAGGCTCTGCATCTCGGCCAGCAGAAAACCCAGGTGCTCGGAGTGCACGCCCACATGACCCTGCGCCACGTAGCCCTGGTGCGGCTGGTCGTGGCGGGACAGCGTGGCCTCGGCCAGCGTTTCGTTGACCAGCGCGTTCCAGTGCTCACGCAGCGCCGTGATGTCCACGCCGGTGCCGTCCTGCGCCGCAGCGCGCTCCGCTGGTCCAGGCTGCCAGAAGGCTTCGCAGAAAGGCAGCAGGTGGTCGACGGCGGCCTGGGCGCGGCGGTGCGATTCCTCGGTGCCGTCGCCGAAGCGCACCAGCCAGTCGCTGGCGTGCTGCAGGTGGTAGCGCACCTCCTTGAGCGACTTGGCGGCGATCGCGGCCAACTGCGCGTCCGTGGAGGCCTGCAGCCTGTCCCACACCAGCACCATCAGGGCGCTGACCAGGAAGTTGCGTGCGATGGTGGTGGCGTAGTCGCGCTCGGCCACGGCGTAGCCGACCAGCCCGCCGTGGTGCGGCAGCTCCATCAGCGTGTGGTTGCGGAATTCGGCCGTGTCGCGGAAGTAGGCGAGGGTGTCCTCGGTGATGCGGCCGTCCTGCCGCGCGCCCTGCAGGTGCGCGAAGCGTTGCGCGAGTGCGCCGTCGGCGTTGATCAGCGCGGCCGCGTGCTGGTAGAGCAGGCGCGCCTGACCGATCAGGTCCAGGCTGTTGTTGGCCAGGGCCAAGTCCTCTTCGAGGATGGGGCCGTGGCCGCACCACTCGGCGTTGCGCTGGCCCAGCACCAGGGCGTTGTCGGCCAGATGGAGGATGTAGTCAACAGGAGCCCCCACGCTCCCCGCTGCGCGTGGTTCGCTGCCCCCCACGGGGGCGCTCGCTTGCTTGGGGCGGCCCTGCGCCGCGCTCGGTTCGACCGGTGCCTTCATCACATGTGCCCCACTTTTTCCGGGATCTCGTAGAAGGTCGGGTGGCGGTAGACCTTGTCGGCCGCCGGATCGAAGAAGCTGTCCTTGCTGTCGGGCTCGCTGGCGGTGATGGCGGTCGAGGGCACGACCCAGATGCTCACGCCTTCCTGCCGCCGCGTGTACACGTCGCGCGCCATCTGCAGCGCGTGCCGCGCGTCGCTGGCGTGCAGGCTGCCGCAGTGCTTGTGCTCCAGCCCCTGCTTGCTGCGCACGAAGACCTCCCAAAGGGGCCATTCTTTCAATGCGGTTGTGGTCGTGTTCATGCCGCCTCCTTCTGTTGCCGCTGTTGCTGTTTGCGCGCGTGGGCCAGCGCGGCTTCGCGCACCCAGGCGCCTTGCTCATGCGCCTTCACACGGGTGGCCAGGCGCTCCTTGTTCATCGGACCGTTGCCGTTGACCGTGGCCCAGAACTCGTCCCAGTCGATCGCGCCGTAGTCCCAGTGGCCGCGGGCTTCGTTCCACTTCAGGTCGGGGTCGGGCAGGGTCACACCCAGCACCTCGGCCTGCGGCACCGTGGCGTCCACGAACTTCTGGCGCAGGTCGTCGTTGCTGATGCGCTTGATGCCCCAGCGCATGCCCTGCACGCTGTTGGGGCTGTCGGCGTCCGGCGGACCGAACATGGCCAGGCACTTCCACCAATAGCGGTTCACCGCGTCCTGCACCATGGCCTTCTGTTCGGCCGTGCCCTGCATCATCACCAGCAGGGCCTCGTAGCCCTGGCGCTGGTGGAAGCTTTCTTCCTTGCAGACGCGGATCATGGCGCGGGCGTAGGGGCCGTAGGAGCAGCGGCACAGCGGGATCTGGTTCATGATCGCCGCGCCGTCCACCAACCAGCCGATCACGCCCACGTCGGCCCAGTTCAGCGTCGGGTAGTTGAAGATCGAGCTGTACTTGGCCTTGCCGATGTGCAGGCCGTCGAGCATCTGGTCGCGGCTGGTGCCCAGGGTCTCGGCGGCGGAATACAGGTACAGGCCGTGCCCGCCCTCGTCCTGCACTTTCGCGATCAGGATCGCTTTGCGCTTGAGGCTGGGCGCGCGGCTGATCCAGTTGCCCTCGGGCAGCATGCCCACGATCTCGCTGTGCGCGTGCTGGCTGATCTGGCGCACCAGGGTCTTGCGGTAGGCGTCTGGCATCCAGTCGCGCGGCTCGACCTTGCCGTCGGCGTCGATGACGGTGTCGAAATGCGCCTGCAGTGCCGCGTCTTCGGCGCGGATGGGCCTGGCCGCCGGTGGGGCGCCGGCTTTGGTGTCGCCGTCGGCGACAGAGAACGATTGGGTGTACATGCGCGTCTCCTGCACCCGCACGGGCGGGGTGGATGCGCAGTATAAAAAATTAACCGACCGATCGGTTGGTTAATTCAACGGGCCGGGGTCGGGATTTACCCGCGTCCGCCCCGGCAGAGGTCATGCCCCGCCGGATTCCAGGGTCTGGGCCTGACCGCGCCCACGCCCCAGGAGGTTGACCAACAAGGGCAGCGCCTGCGCGAGCTGGGCCTTGAGCGTGTGCGGCGGGTTGACCACGAACATGCCGCTGGCCGTCAGCCCCTGGCGCTCGTTCGGCCCCAGGTCCTTCTGCCCGATGTTGAGCGTCGCGTGCAGCCAGGGCCGCTGGGTCTGGTTGCACAGCGTCTTGAGGCGGCGCGGCAGGTCGTGCGCTTCGGCGCGCGGGATGATCGGGTACCACACCAGGTAGGTGCCGGTGGGAAAACGCTTGATGCACTCTTGTATGCAGGCGCTCACTTTGGCGTAATCGCTCTTGATCTCGTAACTCGGGTCGATCAGCACCAGCGCGCGCTTGGAGCCGGTGGCCGAGGGCGGCGGCGGCAGCAGCGGCTTGAGGCCCTCGAAGCCGTCTTGCAACGCCACCGCTATCTGGCGGCCGGCGTCCAGTTGGGCGATGTTGGCGCTGAGCGTGCGGCTGTCGGTCGGGTGCAGTTCGAACAGCTTGAGCCGGTCCCGCGACTCGGTGCGCATCAGCGACTGCATGACAAACGGCGAACCCGGGTACACGCGCAGGCTGCCACTGGGGTTGAAGCCGGCGATCAGATCGAGGTAATCGTCCAGCGCGGGGCTGGACTCGGCCGGCGTCCCGGTGGCCGGGCGCAGGGCGGCCATGAGCTTGACGATGCCATCCGCCGCTTCACCGCCCTTTTCGGCGTAGTCGCCGTCCAGCCGGTACAGGCCGGCGCCGGCGTGGGTGTCCACCAGCGTGATGGACGGTTCCTTGAGCATCAAATGCCGCAGGGTGGCGATCAGGGTGGTGTGCTTGAGCACGTCGGCGTGGTTGCCGGCGTGAAAGGCGTGTCGGTAACTGAACATCCCGGGATGGTAGCGCCCGCACACCCCGGACGCCAGAAACTTGCCATGCCTCGGCGGAATTTCGTACAATGGAAAGCTTCGCAGCGATTTAGTGGCTCCGCGGCGAAGCGCGCATCCAGTGCACACCACCACCTAAGAGGGTTCCGTCAGAGAACCACCGACCGTGGAAAAGAGCCCGCCAAACCAACTCTTTGCAGAGAAAACTCATGACCAAAACGTTCAGCGCCAAACCCGCTGACGTGAAGCACGAGTGGTTTGTGATTGACGCAACCGACAAGGTTCTCGGACGGGTCGCCAGTGAAGTGGCCCTCCGTCTGCGCGGCAAACACAAGGCCATTTACACGCCTCACGTCGATACCGGTGACTTCATCGTCATCATCAACGCAGCCAAGCTGCGCGTGACCGGTACCAAGGCCACCGACAAGGTGTACTACCGTCACTCGGGCTACCCGGGCGGCATCTACGCCACCAACTTCCGCGACATGCAGGCCAAGCACCCCGGCCGCGCGCTCGAGAAGGCCGTCAAGGGCATGCTGCCCAAAGGTCCTCTGGGCTACGCCATGATCAAGAAGCTCAAGGTGTACGGCGGCGCCGAGCACCCGCACACCGCCCAACAGCCGCAAGTGCTGGACATCTAAGGAGCCGAGATGATTGGTGAATGGAACAATGGCACCGGCCGTCGCAAATCCAGCGTCGCCCGCGTGTTTCTGAAAAAAGGCACCGGCAAGATCACGGTCAATGGCAAGGACATCCAGGCCTACTTCGGCCGCGAGACCTCCATCATGATCGCCAAGCAGCCCCTGCTGCTGACGAACCATGCCGAGACCTTCGACATCCAGGTGAACGTGCACGGTGGTGGTGAATCCGGCCAGGCCGGCGCTGTCCGTCATGGCATCACCCGCGCCCTGATCGACTACGACGCGACGCTCAAGTCCGGCCTGTCGCAAGCAGGTTTCGTGACCCGCGATGCACGCGAAGTCGAACGTAAGAAGGTCGGTCTGCGTTCCGCACGCCGCGCCAAGCAGTTCAGCAAGCGCTAAACCGCGTTGGCTTCTGCCGCAAAAGCCGCCTTCAAGTTCGCTTGGGGCGGTTTTTGTTTTCTGGGGCTTGCATCTGCTTGCAAGCCTTGCCGTTGGAAAGGTTCTGAATGAGGCTGCGTCTGTTGCGTCGGCGCCTGACGGTGAGCGCACCCCGCATGGCGGTGCGCAGTGCACTGCCCTGGCCGGTGCGCTGGCTGGTCGGCGCGGTGGTGCTCGGCTTTTCGGGTGCGATGGCGTTGTGGGCCTTCGAATTCGGCAAAGAGATCGCCGGGCTGGACCGCAACGCCAAGCAGGAGCTGGAGCAGCTGCGCGCCGAAGTGCAGACCCTGCGCACCGACCTGGGTCGGGCCCAGTCCATTTCCAACACGTCCGAGAGCCTGCTCACGGCTGAAAAATCGGCGCAAGAGCAGTTGTTGCTGCAGATCCGCCAGCTGGAGTCGGACAACCAGGCGCTGCGCAGCGACCTGGGCTTTTTCGAGCGGCTGATTCCTGGTGGGGGCAGCGACGCGCTCAGCATCCGGGGCCTGCAGGTCGAGCGCGTGGCCGAAGGCCAGCTCAAATGGCAGGTGTTGCTGATCCAGGCGCTCAAGAACGCGCCCGATTTCAAGGGTACGCTGGAGTTGAGCTTTGTCGGCACGCTGGAGGGGAAGCCCTGGTCATTGAGCCCCGCGCCGGCCGCTCAAACGGTCCTGGTCAAGAGCTACCTGCGGCAGGAGGGCGTCGTGGACGTGCCCGCGCAGGCCGTGGTAAAAACCGTGACCGCCAAGATCCTGCAGGGCGGCGTGGTCAAGTCGGTGCAGACCCTCAAGCTGTAATCCCGTCGTCTGGAGAACGCCATGTTTGGCAACAAAAAACAACCCCCCATCAAAAGCCTGATCGCCCAGGGCACCCGCATCGACGGCAATGTGCTGTTCCACGACGGCTTGCGCGTGGACGGCGACGTGGTGGGCGATATCCGCGCCAGCGACGAACAGCCCAGCATCCTGGTGATCAGCGAGTCGGCCAGCGTGACGGGCCAGATCCACGCCGACCACGTCATCATCAACGGCCGCGTCAAGGGTCCCGTGCACGCTTTTGAATTGCTGGAGCTGCAGCCCAAGGCGCGCATCGAGGGCGATGTGTCGTACAAGGCGCTGGAGATGCACCAGGGCGCCACCATCGCCGGTCAGCTCAAACCCACGGCTGGCACGGCGGAAGACAAACCCACACTGAAATTGGCGGCAAACAACGGCTGATCGCCTGTTCG
>NZ_JBPCSJ010000524.1:0-8244 GCF_051007235.1 Hydrogenophaga sp.
GCCTTCAGGCGCGCCTTCTCGCCGGATTCCTCCTGCTTCAGGCGCGCATCCTTCTGCTCGAGCCACGAGGAATAGTTGCCCTTCCACGGAATGCCATGGCCACGGTCGAGTTCGAGAATCCACTCGGCCGCGTTGTCCAGGAAGTAGCGATCGTGGGTGATGGCCACCACGGTGCCGGGGAAGCGCTGCAGGAAGTGCTCCAGCCACTCGACCGACTCGGCGTCCAAGTGGTTGGTCGGTTCGTCGAGCAGCAGCATGTCGGGCTTGGACAGCAGCAGGCGGCACAGGGCCACGCGGCGCTTTTCACCACCCGACAGGTTCTTGATCGTGGCGTCCCAGGGCGGCAGGTTCAGCGCGTCGGCGGCCAGTTCCAGCTGCAGGTCGGAGTTTTCCGAACCGCTGGCGGCGATGATGGCTTCCAGCTCGGCCTGCTCGGCGGCCAGGGCATCAAAGTCGGCGTCCTCTTCGGCGTAGGCGGCGTACACCTCTTCCAGCCGGGCCTTGGCCTTGAGCGCACCGCCGATGCCTTCTTCCACCGCCTGGCGCACGGTCTGGTCGGGGTTGAGCTGCGGTTCCTGCGGCAGGTAGCCGATCTGGATGCCCGGCATGGCGATGGCTTCGCCCTCGATCTCCTTGTCGATGCCGGCCATGATCTTGAGCAGCGTGGACTTGCCCGAGCCGTTGAGGCCGAGCACGCCGATCTTGGCGCCCGGGAAGAAGCTGATGGAAACGTCCTTCAAGATCTGCCGCTTGGGCGGCACGGTCTTGGTGACACGGTTCATGGAGAAAACGTATTGGGCCATGGCAGTCGGTGGGGGTGAAAAGGGGGGCGCAGCAGCCCGTGGGGCTGACCGGCGGCACGATTCCCGGAACAGGGAAGGCCGGCGCCAAAAACGTCAATTATCGCCGGGCGGCGTGACTGGCGACGGGTCCTGCGTGTTGCGCAGCGCCTGCAGGGCCACCGCGTCCAGTGCGTGCTCGACCACGCCCCCGGTGGAGACGAGGCGCAGCGCGTCCTGCCCCAGCAGGCGGTCCAGCGTGCGCCGGGTCATGGAATGGGCCAGGCCTTTGGACGAGATGAACATATAAAGACCGCCGCGCGGACTGGTCCAGGTCAGCTGCGCGCGCACCCATTCGCCCTGCACTTTCAGGTCCACCCAGGCTCCGGTGCCCAGGTCGGTGGGCGCCAGCGGCTCCAGCGGCATGGGGCCGGACGCGGCCTCCACAAACCCAGCGTCCTGCGCGGCCTGGCCGGCGATCCAGAAGGTTTCGGGCAAGGTTTCGTGGGGCGCCTCGTGTGCCTGGCCGGTCACCTCAGCGGACTGTTCGGCGTCACCCGCGGGGTCTGCTGCGGTGTCCACCGGGGCCACCTCAGGCGCAAGCTCGGGCGCCACCACGTCGTTCAGCTCGACGAACGGGACTTGGGTCAGCGTGGGCAGGTCAAAGGCTTTTTCGTGCAAGGCCACCAGCGCGTCCAGGAAGGCCCCGGTCAGCTCCACCGGGTAGCCGATGCGGTCCAGCCCCTGGCGCAACTGGCCCACCAGGCGGGGCACCAGGCGCCCCAGCCGGTCCACGTCGCGGCGGATCAGCGCCGGCTGCACGCTCCAGATCAGCTCGTCGGCCACGCCGTCCAGGGTCTCGGCCGCTTCGCCCGCGGGCGCCGGCGCCAGCCGTGCCTCGGCCACGGCCTGGGCCCAGGGGCCGGCCAGAAAGCGCTGCACGAACTCGGGCACGTCCTTGCCCTGCCAGCGCTGCTGGTGCTCGGCCGCCAGCCGTTCGGCCAGGGTCTGGCGCTGCTCGGCGTGCAGCAGGGCGCGTGCGGCGTCGGCACGGCGCTCCAGCTTGCGGGCATCGTCCTGTTGCCAGCGCTGGCGCAGCCGTTTGAGCAGCCGGGCAAAGATTTCTTCGGACACCTGGACGCGGTTGATGGAACGCACCGCCGCGCTGACCGACTGCAGCAATTCGGCAAAGCCTTCGTCGGCGTGGCTCTGAAAGCCCAGACTGCGCTGGGTCAGCGCTTCGAGCAGTTGGCGCGCCGGGTGCAGGCGGTCGCTGAAGAAGCGCGGCTCGGCCTGCGACAGGCGGATCAGCGCCGGCTCCAGCAGGCCGATCTGCTGGCGGATCGCCGGCAGCAGGCGTTCGTCGTGCGTCAGGTGCTCCAGCATCAGGCGCACCACCTCCTGGCCCAGCAGGCGGCCCAGGTGCTGGCCGCTGACCACCGGCAGCTCGGGCAGCTCGGGCAGCTCGGGCACCCCGGCCGCGGTGGCCGCGTCGGGCTCGCCCGCGGCGCGCGCCGGGCGCTGGCGCAGCCGCTGCAGCAGCGGCTCGATCAGGTCCAGGTCTTCCAGCGCCGTCAGCGAGGCCGGCACCGTGTGCAGGAAGGCAGGCTCGCCGGACGCCGGCGCGTTCAGGTCACCGGCCAGCAACTGGCGCAGCCGGCCCAGCGTCAGCAGCGTGCGGCCCACCGCCTGGCTGGGCGGCTGGTCCGGCGCCTGGCGCGCGTGCGGCGCCTGCAGCGGCTCCACGCCGTGCGCCAGCAACCACTGGATCAGTTCGCGGTAGACCTGCCGCAGGCTCTCGCCCAGCATGCTGGCCACGGGCACGAACAGCGCACGGCGCTGCGGTTCGTCGGGCACATGCTGAACCATCAGCGCCCGCAGGGCGGCCGCGTAGGCGCGGGGCCGCAGCGGATTCAGGTCGGGCTGCACTGTCAGCCAGCCCATGAGGTTGCTCACCAGCGCGTTCAGCCGCGGCAGCAGGTCGGCCGTGGGTGCGAGCAGGGCCTGTTCGGCGGTGGCGAATTCGATGCTGGCGTTGATCTGCTGGTCATCCAGCCGGTGCAGGTCGTCAAAGCGCACCGTGGGCTGTGCCAGGGCATCGGCGCCCTGGCCGTGGTAGAGCACCTGGCGCAGCTGGCGGCGCCAGTCGCGCTTGAGCGCATCGGCGTTGGCGATCAGCTGCTCGACCAGGGTCTCGTCCAGCAATTCCAGCCCCAGCGGCAGCGGGCCCTGGCGGTCCGGGTCGCAGGCGGGCGCCAGGCCCACCAGCAGTTCGTCGATCATGCTGTCGGCCACCGACAGCGCCGCCTCCAGCGTGTGCTGCAGCGTCGGGCGCAGCCGCCCCGTGTCGTTGGCGACACCGGAACGGATCAGCTGGGGCGTGTGCAGGACGGCGGACATGGGATATCGCTGGGGAAAACCATTATCAAATCGCCCCCGACCAGTGGGCCCCGGCAGACGGCCAGCGGCGGCTGCGAGCAGACAGGCTGCAAGCCGTGCGACAATACGACCCGTTCGGGCACTCCAGTCGGCCCGGCACCAGCGATCACGCTGGGGCGTTCACAGCACACCAAGTGGCGCCCATCCTTGAATCCATCTGCCCGTTCTGGCCCTCTGGCACCTTGCCTGGGGGAGTGGCCGATGCCCCCAGCGCCCTGGACGGGCGCCCCAACTGCCAATGAACTTTGAAGACCTGAACCTGGCCCCGGCCATCGTGCAAGCTGTGCGCGAGCACGGTTACGAAACCCCCACCCCCATCCAGGCCGAGGCGATCCCCGCCGTGCTGGCTGGGCGCGATCTGCTCGGCGGTGCCCAGACCGGCACCGGCAAGACCGCTGCCTTCACCTTGCCCATGCTGCACCGCCTCTCGCAGGGCGAGCGCGGCAAGAGCCGCTTCGGCGGCGTCGCCATCCGCGCCCTGGTGCTCACGCCCACGCGTGAACTGGCGGCCCAGGTCGAAGAGTCGGTGCGCGTCTACGGCAAGCACCTCTCGCTGACCTCCACCGGTGTCTTCGGCGGCGTGGGCATGAACCCGCAGATCAACGCCATGAAGCGCGGCGTGGACATCCTGGTGGCCACCCCCGGCCGCCTGCTCGACCTGCAGGGCCAGGGCTTCCTGGACCTGTCGCAGGTGCAGATCCTGGTGCTGGACGAAGCCGACCGCATGCTGGACATGGGCTTCATCCACGACGTGAAAAAGGTGCTGGCCCTGGTGCCCAAGGACAAGCAGAGCCTGCTGTTCTCGGCCACCTTCAGCGATGAGATCCGCGACCTGGCCAATAACCTGCTCAAGGACCCGCAGAGCATCCAGGTGACCCCGCGCAACACCACGGTGCAGCGCATCACCCAGGTGATCCACCCGGTGGGCCGTGGCAAGAAGAAGGCCCTGCTGGTGCACATCATCAACCAGCACAACTGGAGCCAGGTGCTGGTGTTCACGCGCACCAAGTTCGGCGCCAACAACGTGGCCGACTTCCTGACCAAGAACGGCATCAAGGCCATGGCGCTGCACGGCAACAAGAGCCAGGGTGCCCGCACCCAGGCGCTGGCCGACTTCAAGAGCGGCGACATCCGCGCCCTGGTGGCCACCGACATCGCGGCCCGCGGCATCGACATCGACGAGCTGCCGCACGTCGTGAACTACGAGATCCCCAACGTCAGCGAAGACTATGTGCACCGCATCGGCCGCACCGGTCGCGCGGGCAAGAGCGGTGAAGCCGTCAACCTCGTGAGCCTGGACGAAGAAGGCTTCATGATGGACATCGAGCGCTTCACCAAGCAGCAGATCCCGGTGGAAATCTTCCCCGAGTTCATGCCCGAGCCGGGTGAGAAGGCCGAGCCCATCGCCATGGGCCGCCAGACCATCTGGGGCGGCGCGGGCAAGCCGCCCAGCCGCGACGTGATGGCCGCCGCGGCCAAGGCCGCGCGCCAGGAAATGATGACACGCATCCGCGAGAAGAAAGCCACCGAAGGCCAGCCCAAGGCCCGTGGTGGCCAGCGCCCCCAGGGCGGCGGTCAGCAGGCCAGCGGCGAGGAAGGCCAGGAGCGCCCGCCGCGCCGTGACAACGCCGGCGCTGGCAACGGCCAGGGCCCCCGCGCCGACCGTGGTGAAGGCGGTGGTGGCCGCAACCGCAACCGCAACCGCCGCGGCGGTGGTGGCCAAGGCCAGCAGGCCCAGGGTCCGCAACAGGGCCAGGGCCCGAACGCCGGTCAGCGCAACGACCGCCCGCCGCGCCAGGACCGTGGTCCGCGCCCGGAACGCGACTTTGAAGACGGCGACCGCGCCGAACGCCAGCCCGGCGCCAACGCCCACCTGGGCAGCCTGCGCATTCGCGACCCGCGCCCCCGCGCGGCTGCGCCCGGCGGCCAGCCCGACCCGCTGCGCACGGGCATCGACTCGATGCGCGCCGGCAAGCGCAGCGGCGGTGGCAACAACAAGAACCGCGGCGGCAAGCCCGGTGGTGGCAACGGCGGCCAGCCCGACCCGCTGCGCACCCGCTTTGGCCACATCGGCTGACCACGCGCATAGACGCATCCCAGCAAGCGGACTTCGGTCCGCTTTCTTTTTGGGCCGCACCATTAAGTGATCACTAAGTCTTGATGCGAACAATGCGAAGCGTCACAGGGGCACCGCCTCTGGACTCCATCCAAAGGAAACCGAAATGAACAAGCTGCTCGTCGCTCTGATCGCCTCCCTGACCGTGTTCGCCGCTGGCGCCGCCACCTCCACCGCCGCCGTGACCCCGGCCGCTCCCGCCAAGGCCGCTGCTGCCCCCGCCGCCGCTGCCGCTCCGGCCGCCGCTCCCGCTGCTGCTGCTCCGGCCGCCAAGGCCGAAGCACCCAAGAAGGAAGTGAAGCACGCCAAGAAGGCCAAGAAGGCCAAGGAAGAAGTCAAGGCTGAAGAAAAGAAGTCCTGATTCCAGGCGCTTCTGATCCAAAAAGGCGGGAGTGATCCCGCC
This sequence comes from Hydrogenophaga sp., assembly GCF_051007235.1. Lineage (GTDB taxonomy): Bacteria > Pseudomonadota > Gammaproteobacteria > Burkholderiales > Burkholderiaceae_C > Hydrogenophaga. Next base: position 5,738 of record NZ_JBPCSJ010000524.1, read on the forward strand.
TTTTTTTTGTTTCAATCGCAGGAACAACTGCCCCACACCGCCACCGACCATGAAACTCCTGCTCGCCGAAGACGACACCATGCTGGGCACCGGCATGGACAAGGCCCTCACGCAGGCCGGCTTCACGGTGGACTGGGTGCGCACCGGGCAGCACACGCTCAGTGCTCTGGAGATGGCCGGCTACGACGTGGTGCTGCTGGACATTGGGCTGCCCGACATCGACGGCCTGCAGATCCTGCAGCGCATGCGCCAGCAACGCCAGCACACACCGGTGCTCATGGTGACCGCGCGCGACGCGGTGAGCGACCGGGTCGCGGGCCTGAACCACGGCGCCGACGACTACCTCACCAAACCGTTTGACCTGGACGAGCTGGTGGCGCGCATCCACGCCCTGGCCCGGCGCCAGGCGGGCCACGCCCACCCCAGCCTGCGCCTGGGCCGGCTGGAGCTGCGACCGATCGAGCGCACGGTGCTGCTGGCCGACCAGCCGCTGGCCCTGTCACCGCGCGAGTTCGACCTGCTGCACGCGCTGATGCAGAAACCCGGCGCCGTGCTGTCGATCGAACAGCTGGAAAACAAGCTCTACGGCTGGGGGCAGGAGGTGTCGAGCAACGCCATCGAGGTGCACCTGCACCACCTGCGCCGCAAACTGGTGGAGCCCTGGATCCGCAACGTCCGCGGGGTGGGCTACAAGCTGGTGGAAGTGCATTGAACTCGATCCGCTCGCGCCTGCTGCTGTGGCAGATCTCGGCCCTGCTGGTCACGGCAATGGTCGTCAGCGCGCTGACCTACCGCCTGGCGCTCAAGGGCTTCAACGAGCTCCAGGACGACGGGCTTGAACAGATCGCGCACACCGTCCTGCGCCACGACGAGACGCCCGTGCCAGCGCCCACCGGGCGCGCACCGGCCGACCCGGCGCCGACCTACACCACCGGCAGCGACGGGGCGGTGATGGAGGCGGACAGCCCGCTGGTGGCACCGGCGGACGGCGAGCCCGATGAGGGCCGCTTCGTCAGCCAGATCTGGAGCACCAAGGGCGAGCTGATCTACGCATCGGTGCTGGACGATGGCCCGCCGCTGCAGCCGCCCGGCTTCCATTTCGTGGTCTGGGGCGATCACACCTGGCGCGTGTACACCTTGCCGCGCGAGACCCGCACCGTGCAGGTGGCCATGACCCGCCACGACCGCAACCAGGGCACGGCGTCGCTGGTGCTCTGGCTGCTGCTGCCCATGGCGCTGCTGGTGGTGCTGCTGGGCGTTCTGATCCACGAAGCGGTCTCGCGCGCCCTGCGGCCGCTGGACCAGCTGCGGCGCGACATCGGGCAGCGCGAGGTGGCCGAGCTGCACGCCGTGTCGCTCAACGACCTGCCCGACGAGGTCGCGCCGCTGGCCCACACGCTGAACCAGCTGCTCGAACGCCTGGACCAGCTGCTGGCCGGACAGCGCCGGTTCCTGGCCGACGCCGCACACGAACTGAACACGCCGCTGGCGGCCATCAAGCTGCAGGCCCAGCTCGCCCGTCGCGCGCAGGCGGGCGAGCGCCAGACCGCCCTGGACGATCTGGATGCCGGCATCGAGCGCGCCATCCACCTGGCCGCCCAGCTGCTGCAACTGGCGCGGCTGGAACCCGACCAGCGCCAGCCCACGCACGAAGCCGTGCGGCTCGACGCGCTGGTGCGCCAGGCGGTGGCGGCGTTTTCCGCAGGGGCCGACGCGCGTGGCACCGATCTGGGGGTGGTGCAGGCCGATGCGGCCACCCTCGTCGGAGACCGCGCCGCCCTGCGTGCCCTGCTGGACAACCTGCTGGACAACGCGCTGCGCTACACGCCGCCCGGTTCGCGCATCGATGTGAGCCTGCGCCAGGACGCCGACGCGTTGCTGCTGGAGATTGCCGACAACGGCCCCGGCATCCCCGCACCGGACCGTTCACGCGCCACCGAGCGCTTCGTGCGGCTCAACCAGACCGATGCCACGGGCAGCGGACTGGGGCTGGCGATCGCGCGCGAAACCGCCGCCCTGCACGGCGGCACGCTTCAGCTGGACGACACGCCCGGCGGCGGGCTGACCGTGCGGGTGCGGTTGCCACTCTCATCGCCGCCGTAACCCACGCCTGCGTGCAACGAGCCCCCGGCGCTGACCTGCACCGCGCAGTACTTGAACTCCGGGATCTTGCCGAAGGGGTCGAGCGCCGGGTTGGTCAGCAGGTTGGCCGCGGCCTCCGCGTAGGCGAAAGGGATGTACACCGTGCCCGGCGGGGTGCCGTCGTCGCGCCGGGTGCGCAGCGCCACGCTGCCGCGGCGCGAGCGCACCGTCACCACGTCGCCCGCCTGCAGGCCCAGGCGCTGCAGTTCGGTGCCGCTCAGGCTCACTGTCGGGTTCGGCTCGACCGCGTCCAGCACCTGGCTGCGGCGCGTCATGCTGCCGGTGTGCCAGTGTTCGAGCTGCCGTCCGGTGATGAGCACCCAGGGGTAGTCGGCATCGGGTCGCTCGGCCGCGGGCTTGAAGGC
>NZ_JBPCSJ010000525.1:0-6020 GCF_051007235.1 Hydrogenophaga sp.
AACAGGGGTTTGGTGGCGGCGCCCAGACCGTAGCCCAGCAGCGCCAGCGGCTTGCGTTTGCCCCACCAGTCGCTCAGCGCGCCCGAGAACACCTTGACGATCAGCGCGGTCGCTTCGGCCGCGCCTTCGAGCAGGCCCACGGTCACCATGCTGGCGCCCAGGCCGGTGACCAGAAACACCGGCAGCAGGCTGTGGATCAGCTCCGAGGAGATGTCCATCAGCAGGCTGACGAAACCCAGCGCCCAGATGGCACCGGGGAGCCGGCGCCGGGGTGTCGGGGCGCCGGTCATGGGGCAGGGTCAGGCCACGATCACCGATGCGCCTTCGCCCTTGGGCGCGATGGCGCCGATCTCGTACACCGTCTCACCCAGCCCGCGCAGGGTGGCGGCGCAGGCGGCGGCTTCGGCGGCGTCGATCACCACCACCATGCCGATGCCGTTGTTGAAGGTGCGGTTCATCTCGATGTCGTCGATGCCGGCCACCTTCTGCAGCCAGGCGAACAGCTCGGTCTGCGGCCAGCTGCCCTTTTTCAGGTGGGCGGCCGTGCCTTCGGGCAGCACGCGCGGGATGTTCTCCAGCAGGCCGCCGCCGGTGATGTGGGCCAGGGCCTTGACCGGGTGCTGGGCCAGCGTGGCGAGCACGTTCTTCACGTACAGGCGGGTCGGGGCCATGATGGCCTGCTTGAACGGCTGGCCGTCCAGCGTGGCGGGCAGCTGGCCCGCGGCGCGCGCTATGCACTTGCGCACCAGCGAAAAGCCGTTGGAGTGCACGCCGCTGGAGGCCAGGCCCAGCACCACGTCACCGGGTTTCACGTCCTTGCCGGTCAGGATCTTGGACTTTTCGACCGCGCCCACACAGAAGCCGGCCAGGTCGTACTCGCCAGCCGGGTACATGCCGGGCATTTCGGCGGTTTCGCCACCGATCAGGGCGCAGCCGGACAGTTCACAGCCCTTGGCGATGCCGCCGACCACGGCCGCGGCGGTGTCCACGTCCAGCTTGCCGCAGGCGAAGTAGTCCAGGTAGAACAGCGGTTCGGCGCCCTGCACCAGCACGTCGTTCACGCTCATGCCCACCAGGTCGATGCCCACGGTGTCGTGCAGGTTCCATTCAAACGCCAGCTTGAGCTTGGTGCCCACGCCATCGGTGCCGCTCACCAGCACCGGTTCCTGGTAGCGCTTGGGCACTTCGAAAAGTGCGCCGAAGCCGCCGATGCCGGCCAGCACGCCTTCGCGCATGGTCTTTTTGGCCAGCGGCTTGATGCGCTCGACCAGCGCGTCGCCCGCGTCGATGTCAACGCCGGCGTCTTTGTAGGAGAGGGGAGTGGTGCTGGAGGTCATGGGAACAGGTGCCGCCGTGCGGGCGGACAGGAGGAGGGTCAAGGAAAGCGGCCGGCCGGCACCCGGGGGGCCGACTAGAATTTGCCTCTGATTTTAAGGGTTCGCCCTGTCCCGCCGTCGCCCGTCCCGAGCCCGCCTTCCATGACCCTCACCCCCCAACAGATCCGCACCGCCGCCTGGGTGGGCATTGCCGTGGCGGTCTGGCTGGTGCTGTCGCTGCTGGCGCCGGTGCTCATGCCCTTCCTGCTGGCGGGTGTGCTGGCCTATGCGCTGCACCCTGCGGTGGAGCGCCTGCACGCGCGGCGCGTGCCCCGCTGGCTGGGGGCTGGTGTGGCGCTGACGTTGCTGATGCTGGTGATGCTGGCGGTGCTGTTGCTGATCGTGCCGGTGATCACCAAGCAGGTGCCGCTGCTCAAGGAGCAGGTGCCGGTGCTGCTGGACAAGCTCAACGAATGGCTGGTGCCGGTGCTCGGCCGCTTCGGTGTGGAGCTGCAGGTGGACGTGGCCCTGGTGCGCGGCTGGCTGCAGAAACTCATCACCGGGCACGAAGGTGAACTGCTGGACGGCCTGCTGTCGTCGCTGCGCAGCGGCGGCAGCGCGCTCATGGCGGTGGCCGGCAACCTGGTGCTGGCGCCCATCGTGGCCTATTACCTCTTGCTGGACTGGGCGAACCTGGTCGAACGGGCCAAGGGCCTGATCCCGCCGCGCTGGCGCGAGGCGGTGCAGGGTTTTCTGGACGAAACCGACGAGGTGCTGGGCCAGTACCTGCGCGGGCAGCTGCTGGTCATGGGCGTGCTGGCGGTGTTCTACACCGTGGGGCTGGCGCTGGTGGGGCTCAAACTGGCGCTGCCCATCGGCGTGTTCACCGGGCTGGCGGTCTTCATTCCCTACCTGGGCTTTGGCCTGGGCCTGGTGATGGCTTTGCTGGCGGCGGTGCTGCAGTTCCAGGCCGTGCTGGGCGTGGCCCTGGTGGGTATCGTCTACGCGGTGGGGCAGGTGGTCGAGAGCATGGTCGTCACCCCGCGCCTGCTGGGCGAACGCATCGGCCTGCACCCCATCGCCGTCATCTTCGGCTTGATGGCTTTTGGCCACCTGCTGGGCTTCGTCGGCGTGCTGATCGCGCTGCCGGCCAGCGCCGTGCTGCTGGTGGGCATCCGCCGCCTCAAGACCCGTTACCTGAACAGCGCGCTGTACCTCGACGGTGGCGCGACCGCTGCCACCGCCGTCCGGCCCGAGGCGAAAGAACCCCACGCATGACCTCTGGGCCTGCTCCCATGAAACAGATGGCGCTCGACATCGGCCTGGCGCCGGTGCCCACGCTCGACAACTTCGTGCCCGTCAGCAACGAGGCCGCGCTCGACCATCTGCGCCTGTGGGTGGGCAACCCGCTGCGCTCGCCTGTGCCCACCTTCGTGTGGGGCGAGGGTGGCAGCGGCAAATCGCACCTGCTGCGCGCGGTGCGCGAAGCGCTGCGCGAACACGGCGGCCGCGTCGGCTGGCTCGACGCGCAGACCCTGCACCCGGGTGAATACGACGAGCACTGGGAAGCCGTGCTGCTGGACGACGTGCACCTCTACACCGCCGAGCAACAGGCCGCCGCCTTCAACTGGTTCGTCAACGCCCAGGCACCGGCCCACGGACCGGCGCGCTGGGTGCTGGCCGCCGCCGACCGGCCGCCGGCCGACCTGCAATTGCGCGAAGACCTGCGCACCCGGCTGGGCTGGGGCCATGTGTTCCAGCTCAAGGCGCTGGGCGAGGCCGAGCGCCGCTCGGTGTTGCGCCGGGCGGCCGACGAGCGCGGCGTGTTCCTGGGCGACGAGGTCATGGACTTCATGCTCAACCGCTTCTCGCGCGACCTCTCCAGTCTGATGATGCTGCTCGACCAGCTCGACGCCTACGCCCTGCGCACCCAGCGGGCCATCACCATTCCGCTGATCAAGTCCATGCTGGAAAACGAATGAAACTGGCCCTTTTCGATCTCGACCACACCCTCATCCCCATCGACTCCGACTACTCTTGGGGTCAGTTCACGGTCCAGCTCGGCTGGCGCGATGCCGAAAGCCATACCCGCGCCAACGACGCCTTCTACGAGCAGTACAAGGCCGGCACACTGGACATCCACGAATACATCCGTTTCTCCGTCGCACCGCTGGCCGAGCACGGTGCCGACAACGCCGACGCCGCGCACCGGCGCTTCATGGACGAGATCATCCGCCCCGCCATGCAGCCCCAGGCGCTGGAGCTGGTGCGCCGCCACCAGGCCGCAGGCGACCAGGTGGTCATCGTCACCGCCACCAACGAATTCGTCACCCGGCCCATCGCCACGGCCTTCGGTGTGCCCGATTTGATCGCCATCGACCTTGAACGCGACGCCCAGGGCAACCCGACCGGCGCCATCCGCGGCACGCCCTCGTTCCGCGAGGGCAAGGTCGCGCGTGTGGAACAATGGCTGGCCGAACGCGGCCTGGACTGGTCGCGTGTGGAGCACAGCACCTTCTACAGCGACTCCATCAACGATCTGCCGCTGCTCGACAAGGTGCACGAGCCGGTGGCCACCAACCCGGATGCCCGCCTCCACGCCATTGCCGCACAACGCGGCTGGCGCATCCTGAACCTCTTCGCATGATCAAGAAATTCATCGACAAGCTGCTGGGCAAGTCCGGCAGCAAGAGCACTGGCAAGTTCGGCAAGCGAGAAGACGTGCCGGCCAGCGTGCACGGCATCAACCCGAAGTTGGTCGACCAGCGCGCGCTGGACGTGGTGCACACGCTGCAGCAGGCGGGTTTCGAGGCCTACATCGTCGGCGGCGCCGTGCGCGACCTGCTGCTGGGCCTGCGCCCCAAGGACTTCGACGTCGCCACCAACGCCACGCCCGAACAGGTCAAGAACCTGTTCCGCCGCGCCTTCATCATCGGCCGGCGCTTTCGCATCGTGCACGTCATCTACGGCCGTGGTCGCGACAACGAGGTCATCGAGGTCTCGACCTTCCGCGCCTACCTCGACAGCGCCGATGCCGAGCAGGTCAGCGGCAACGAACGCACCAGCAAGGGCGAACTCTCGGGCATGAAGCACGCGGTGGACGCCAGCGGCCGCGTGCTGCGCGACAACGTCTGGGGCCCGATCGAGCAGGACGCCGCACGGCGCGACTTCTCCATCAACGCCATGTACTACGACCCCGAGACGCAGGTCGTGGTCGACTTCCACAACGGCATCCGCGACGCGAAAAACAAGACGCTGCGCATGATCGGCGACGCCGCCACCCGCTACCGCGAAGACCCGGTGCGCATCATCCGCGCCGTGCGCTTTGGCGCCAAGCTCAGCCACCTGGGCTTCAGCTTCGACCCCAAGACCCTGGCTCCGCTCGCCTCGTCGCGCAACCTGCTGGCCGACGTGCCGCAAAGCCGCCTGTTCGACGAAATGCTCAAGCTGCTGCAGACCGGCCACGCGCTGGCCAGCATCGCCCAGCTCAAGTCCACCGGCCTGAACACCGGCATCTACCCCCTGCTGGACGTGGTGGTCGAACGCGGCGAGGACCCCTTCGTCAAACTCGCCCTGCAAGACACCGACCGCCGCGTGGGCGAAGGCAAGCCCGTGGCGCCCAGCTTCCTGCTGGCCTGCGTGCTCTGGGCCGACGTGCGCCAGGGCTGGGACCGCCGACTCAAGCCGCGCGGCAACCAGCGACCGCCCACACCTTTTGCTGCCCTGCAGGACGCGGTCGACGAAGTGTTCGACGCCCGCATTGGCGACGTGTCCGGTCGCGGCAAGCTCGGCACCGACATGCGCGAGATCTGGCTCATGCAGCCGCGCTTTGACAAGCGCGTGGGCAGCGGCCCCTTCAGCCTGGCCGACCAGCCGCGCTTCCGCGCCGGCTTCGACTTCTTGCGCCTGCGCGCGCAGACCGGCGAGGCCGATGAAGAACTGGCCCACTGGTGGGAAACCTTCAGCACCGCCGACGACGACCACCGCCAGGACATGGTCGACGCCCAGCGCAAGGCCGGCCTGCCCAAGGCAGGCCCCGGCAAGGCGCGCCGCGTGAAAAAGACCGACGCCGACCACCCTGCGTCGGCCGCTGCGGTAGAACAGCCCGAAGCGGACCCGCGCTTCCGCACCGCGGACGGCGACGAGGCGCCAGCCCCAGCCCCGCGACCTGCGGCTCCAGCCCCCGCCCGTTCATACGGCAGTGCGTTCGCGCCCGATGAAGACAGCGCCGATGACCACGACGCCGGTGATGAAGGCGAGGGTGGCGAGGAGGGCGCCGCAGCACCCGCCAAGAAGCGCCGCCGTCGCCGCCGCAAGCCGGCGGGCGGCGGTGGAGCCGGTGGTGGCAGCGGCGACGCAGGCCCCGCACCGGCCGGTGACTGACGTGAAGCCCGCGCAGCGCCCCGAAGTCACGGCTTACGTGGCACTGGGCGCCAACCTGGGCGATGCCGCTCAGGCCCTGCGCGACGCGCTGCACCACCTGGACAACACGCCGGGTATCCGGTTGCTCAAGGCCTCCAGCCTCTACCGCACCGCTCCCATCGACTCCAGCGGTCCGGACTACCTCAACGCTGTGGCCCAAGTGAGCACCACACTCACCGCGCCTGCCCTGCTGGCCGCCCTGCAAGCCATCGAACTGGCCCACGGCCGCGAACGCCCCTACCGCAACGCCCCCCGCACGCTGGACCTGGACCTGCTGCTGTA
>NZ_JBPCSJ010000526.1:0-11765 GCF_051007235.1 Hydrogenophaga sp.
GTGTTCGAGAACCTGGAGCTGGCGCTGGCCACCGACAAGCGCGTCGGCCGCAGCATGGTGTTTGCGCTGACCGGCGAAGAGAAGGACCGGCTGGCCGAGGTGCTGACCACCATCCACCTGGCCGACAGCGCCGCGCGCCAGGCCGGATTGCTGAGCCATGGGCAGAAGCAGTGGCTCGAGATCGGCATGCTGCTGATGCAGGACCCGAAGCTGCTGTTGCTGGACGAGCCGGTGGCGGGCATGACGGACGAGGAGACGGCACGCACCGCCGAGCTGTTCCTGTCCTTGAAGGGCAAGCATTCGCTGATGGTTGTGGAGCACGACATGAGCTTCATCCGCGCGATTTCGGAGAAGGTGACGGTGTTGTGCGAGGGCTCTGTTCTGGCTGAAGGAACCTTGGATGAGGTGCAGGCGGATGAGCGGGTGATTGAGGTTTACCTTGGGCGCTGACCTGTCTTCTTTGTCGTTGCAGGTTGGCTTTCGTGGCGTGCCGGGTCTCGGCCCGGCGGCCGACTCACTTTCTTTTGCTTCGCCAAAAGAAAGTAAGCAAAGAAAAGGCGAGCCGGATGCGCTGTCCCGCCGCTGCGCTGCGGGCACACTGCGTTGCTCGGTCCGGGCGGGGTCTGCGCAAACTTGTCCGCTGCGCGGCCTTCGGACATGCGCAGCCCTGATCCGCCCAGCCCTGCGCTACTCGCCAGCGCATGACGGCGGGAATCGGGTACGGACTCCCCCTCGGGCCACCACGGTTGCGAGCGGTGGAGCCCGCTCCCGTCTGTGCCGTTCGGCCGGGCTGAGCAGCGCAGGGGCGCGGGGATCAGACATTCGCGTGTCCGAAGGCCGCGCAGCGGACAAGTTTGCGAATGTCCCCCGCGCACCGAGCAGCGCAAGGAACCGCGAAGCGGCCCGGGCGTCGGCTCGCCTTTCTTTTGCTTACTTTTCTTTGGCGAAGCAAAGAAAAGTGAGTCGGCCGCCGGGCCGAGACCCGGCCTGCAACGACAGCCCATGCGCTTGACAACGAGGACACCCCAATGAGCCTGCTAGAAGTCAAAGACGTCAACCAGTACTACGGCGGCAGCCACATCCTGCGCAACGTCAACCTCACCGCCGAACTCGGCGAAGTCACCGTCGTGCTCGGCCGCAACGGCGTGGGCAAGACCACGCTGCTCAAGTCCCTCATGGGCCTGGTGCCCATCAAGAGCGGCAGCATCACGCTGGACGGCCAACCCATCCACAACGCCACCCCTTACGACCGCGCCCGCGCCGGAATGGGCTTCGTGCCCCAGGGGCGTGAAATCTTCGGCCGCCTCACGGTGCAGGAAAACCTGCTCATGGGCCTGGCCTACAAGAAGGGCGGCACGCCCATCCCGGCCGAACTGTTCGAACTGTTCCCGGTCCTCCAGCAGATGCTGGGCCGGCGCGGTGGCGACCTCTCGGGCGGCCAGCAACAGCAGCTGGCCATCGCACGCGCGCTGGCCGCCGGCCCCAAGCTGCTGATCCTGGACGAACCCACCGAGGGCATCCAGCCCAACATCATCAAAGACATCGGCAAGGTCATCCGCATGCTGGCCGACCGCGGCAACATGGGCATCGTGCTGGTGGAGCAGTACTACGACTTCGCCGAAGAACTGGCCGATCAGTACGTGGTGATGGAGCGCGGTGAGGTGATCGCCAGCGGCCCGGGCAGCGAGATGCAGGCCAAGGGCATCCGCCAGCTCGTGGCCATTTGATCGAGGTGTGTCCGGCGTGTGTGGCTCAGCCAGGGGCACCGAGGAACCGGCTTTGCCGGGCCTCTGGTGCCGCCCCCTTGAGGGGGTGACGGCGCTCTGGCGCCGGCGCGGGGGTGGGCCCGTTCAGGCGCCGACCGAACCCATCTTGGCCAGCAGGCCTTCCGGGTTCGGCGGGCGGTAGCCCGCGGGCAGCGACACACCGCCCGCCGCGCGGCCGGTGGCGGCCTGCTCGCCCAGGCCGGCGTGGATGTCGGTGGTGCGGTACCGCTCGCGCAAAGCCTGTGCTTTCTTCAGCAGTTCGGCGTGGTCCGGGATGCGCGGCTCGTAGCGTTGCAGCACCAGGTGGGCCGATTCGATGATCTTCGCGTTCAGCGTGCGCTCGCCGTCGGCCAGCAGCTTGACCACCGCGCCCTGCGGATCGCCTTTGAGGCTGAGCGTCATGGCCTCCTCGGTGAGCTTGAGGATGTCGCTGTGCGCGTTGCGGACGCGGTTGATGAAGTCGTTGCGGCCCACCGCCGCGCAGGCCAGCAGCTCGGTCAGCGCGCGGCTGGTGCAAAAGCGCAGGCCCATGGTGTCCACCGCCGCGTCCACCTCGTAGAGCTGGATGGACCGCATGGCCAGCCGTGTCATCAGCGCCAGCAGGTTGCTGGCGGATTCGAAGTCAAAGGTCGGCTGCTGGATGGTCTTGGCCATGCGCCGCACCTCTTCCAGTGCGCTGGCGGTCTGGTACTCCTGGATGTAGACCAGCGCCTTGACCACGTCCAGCAGGCGCTGCAGGCGCGGCTTGTCGGGCTGCCGCCCGATCAGGTGCTCCAGCTGCTCCTGGCAGCGCGCCAGGGCGCGGTGTTCTTCGGCGTCCAGCCGTGCAAACGCCAGCAGCACGATGGCCTGCGGGTCGTAGAGCTTGGAGTCCAGGCCGAGGCGGGTGGCCCGGTCGAGCAGGACGACGCCTTCTTCGCGCTCGCCCGCGTACCAGGCCATCATGCCGTGCTTGAGCAGGCGGTTGACCGAGCCCGGCGTGAGCTGGGTCGACATCTTGAAGGTGGCCAGCGCGTTCTGGAAGTTGCCCAGTTCGAACTGGGCACGGCCCATCACGTCGTAGGCGTCGGTGTAACCCGGGTCGGTCTCGATCAGGCTCTCCAGCGTGGTGGTGGCGCGCTGCGGGTAACCGGCTTCGAGCTGCGCCCGCGCCACGCCGAGCTTGGCCCAGGGCAGGGTCTTGGCTTCCACCACCGCTTCGTAGAGCTTTTGCGCGTCGCCCAGGTGGCCCGAACGCAGCATCAGCTCGGCACCGATGCGTGCGGCGTACAGCCAGAACGGTTTGCGTTGTTCGAAATGCCGCTTGCACAGCTGGGCCGCTTCGTCGAAGTCCTCGCGCTCGATGACCGCGAAGATCTCCTTGAGCGCTTCCTTGCGTTCGCGCGCCTGGTGGATGCGCTCGACCAGGCCGGCCGCGGTGTGGGGTTTGAGCAGGTAGGCGTCCAGCGCCGATTCCGCGGCCTCGGCCACCTTGCTGTACGAGGACTCGGACGTGACCATCACGAACACGGTGTAGAACGGCAGCAGCTGGTTGCGGCGCAGGTCGTCCAGCAGGTCCTGGCCGGTGTCTTCCTCGCGCTCGAAGTACTGTTCGCAGATCACCACGTCGAAGGTGCCCATTTCCAGCTTCATGCGCGCGTCCACCAGGCGCGAGACCTGCACGATGGTGCCCACGCCCGCGTCGCGCAGCTGGTTGACGATGATGGAGCGCGATTGCGGGTTGCCATCGATGACCATCGCCTTGGCGTCGTGCAGATCGGTCGCGCTGGGGTTCATGGTGGAAAGTCTGTGGCCAACAAAGGTTCTGGAACCCAAGGGGGGCCCTGCACCGATTCTGGGCGCTGGCCGCCCGCCGTGGTGCGGTGAACAGTGTGACAAAGACCACGCATTTCTGGCGCAACAGCCGCCGGACGGCGCAGCGGCCGCGCCGATCGCCCCGGAGGGCGGCGGATCAGACCTGCCAGATGCGCGGTGCTTGCGCCGGCAGGCCCCAGGCCACCGGCCGCAGCGCCGCCCAGGCCTGTTGCAGGTGGGCCATCAGCGGCTCGACCAGCGGGGCCAGCGCCCGCACCACCACCAGCCGCGGGTGCGGGCTGGTCACCCCGGCGTGCACGCCATCGGGCCGCTGGCCCAGGGCCTGCTGCGCGGCGGCCAGCAGGGCCTCGCGCCGTTCGCGCCCCAGCGGGCTGCCGGTGGCCAGCACCAGGGTGCCCATGCAGCGTTGCCCGGCCAGACCCAGCGGCGCGTTCAGCAGGCGCTGGTCGGTGGCGGCGATGCGGGCCTCTTCCAGCCACACGCCGGGAATGGCCATGCGCTGGTGCAGCTGGCCGGTGTCGAACGGCTGGCCGGCCGAGGGCAGGCCCAGCGCGGTCACGTCCCAGGCCATGAGCTCGGCGCCCGGCGCCAGCGTGGCCTGCCAGTGGTTGACGGCGTGGCAACCGGGGTAGGCGATGGCCTCCAGCGGCAGCCATTCCAGCCGCGCGCCCTCGTCCAGTGCGATGTGCACGCGCTGCGTGGCCGCCTGCTCGTCGGCGGCGTAAAAACGCGTGGCGCCGGGCGTGCCGATGAAGCCATGCGCCCCGCTGCCCACCCTCACGGAGATGTCCAGCACGTCACCGCCGACCAGGCCGCCGGGCGGGTGCACGATCACGTTGTGGCAGATGGCCTCACCCTCGGGGTAGAGGCTCTTGAACACCCGCAGCGGGCCGTCGTGCGCGTGCTGCAGCACGGTGCGGGCGCCGTGCGCGGTGTAGTCCAGCGAGAGGTGGGCGTGCCAGGGCATCGGGTGGGCGCGGACCGGTGCCGTGGCGCTCAGCGCCGCGACCAGAAGTCGCGGTGCGGGTCCACCATCTCGGCCTCCAGCGCCGGGATGGGGCCGATCACGTCAATGGCTTTCTGCCCGCGCGCGATGAGTTCGCGGCAGGGCAGGGCCAGGGTGGGGTTCTCGGCGTGGTTGCCGGTGAGCGCGAGCAAGGCTTCTTCGCTGGCGCCGTAGACGATGCGGCCGATGTTGGCCCAGTACACCGTGCCGGCGCACATGGCGCAAGGCTCGAAGGTGGTGACCAGGGTGCAGCCCCACAGAAAGTCGGCCGGGTAGTTCAGCGAAGCCGTGCGCGCCAGCGTGGCCTCGGCGTGGTGCACGGTGTCGATGTTGCCCTGTTCGGCCAGCACCGTCTCGCCATCGGGCGCCACCAGCAGCGCGCCGAAGGGGTGACGCCCCATGCGCATGGCGCGCAGGGCCACGTCGTTGGCACGGCGCAGGTGGCGGTCGATCTGATCAGGGGTCATACGAAGTGCAAGTCCGGTGGAGCGAAGTGTCTGAGGCCAGGGACACCGCGGAACGGGCTTTGCCCGGCCGCAGGTGTCGTCCCCCCGCGCAGCAGCAGGGGGGAAGCGGCGTCAGCCGCGCAGGGGGGTCATCCCTGGCTCCCGCGGTGGGCCCAGCCGGTGGTGTGCTTTTCCACAAAGCTGAACAGCTCGTACATCACCATGGCCATGATGCCGACCACCAGCAGGCCGCTGAAGGCCAGGCCCATCTGCATGGAACTGCCGGCCGAGATCAGCAGGTAGCCGATGCCTTCGTTGGCGGCGGTCATCTCCGACACGGTGGTGCCCACAAAGGCCAGCGTGATGGCGACCTTGAGCGAGCCGTAGAAGTAGGGCATGGAGCGCGGCAGGCCGACCTTCATCAGCACGTCCCAGCGCTTGGCGCCGAGCACGCGCAGCACGTCTTCCAGCTCGGGTTCCAGCGTGGCCAGGCCGGTGGCGATGTTGACCAGGATGGGGAAGAAGCTGATCAGGAAGGCCGTGAGGATGGCCGGGCCGGCGCCGATGCCGAACCACACCACCAGGATGGGCACGAAGGCCGCCTTGGGCAGGGCATTGAAGGCCGTCATGAGCGGGTAGACGGCGGCGTAGGCCAGGCGCGAACTGCCGATGAGAAAACCCAGCAGCACGCCGACGACGATGGCGATGCCAAAGCCCGCCATCGTCACCCAGAAGGTGCGCCAGGCGTGGCCGAGGATGGTGGTCTTGTGCTCCAGCGTCTGTTCCCAGATGCGCGAGGGGCTGGGGAAGATGAATTCCGAAACGCCGAAGCCGCGGCAGATCACTTCCCAGAGCACGACGATCGCGATCAGCAGCAGAAAGGGGGACCAGCGTTCGATTTGTTTCTTGTTCATGGAGAGAAGACTCCTTGGGTTTCGTTCGAGAACACCGCGGAACTGGCTTTGCCAGGCCGCAGGTGTTGCCCCCTGGGGGGTGACGGGCATCAGGCCGGCGCGGGGGGAGCCTGGTCTATTGGTTGATCGTTGCGCCGGCCTTGCGCATGGCGCCGATGTGGCCGCGCAGCTCGTGCACGATGTCGGTGAAGTGCGGCGTGTAGGTCACTTCCAGGTCGCGGGTGCGCGGGATGTCGATCTCGCGCTGCACCACGAACCGGCCGGGGCTGCGGCTCATGCAGTACACCGTGTCGGCCAGGAAGACACTTTCGCGCAGGTCGTGCGTGACCAGGATGACGTTGAAGCGCTGCGCCTCCCACAGGTCGCGCAGCGTGCACCACAGCTCTTCGCGGGTGAAGGCGTCGAGCGCGCCGAAGGGCTCGTCCAGCAGCAGCATTTTGGGTTCGTGGATCAGCGCACGGCAGATGCTGGCGCGCTGCTGCATGCCGCCCGAGAGTTCCCAGGGAAACTTCTTCTCCATGCCGCCCAGGCCCACGCTGGCCAGCAGCTTTTTGGCGCGCTCCTCGAATTCCTTGCGCCGGTCCTTGAACTGGCTGCGGTACGGCTCCACGATCTCCAGCGGCAGCAGCACGTTGTCCAGCGTGGTGCGCCAGGGCAGCAGGCTGGGCGCCTGGAAGGCCATGCCCGAAATCTTCAGCGGGCCGGTGACCGGCTGGCCGTCGATAGTGATCTTGCCCCGGCTGGGCATCTTCAGCCCGGTGGTGAGCTTCATGAAGGTGGACTTGCCGCAGCCCGAAGGCCCGACGATGGCGATGAACTCGCCCTTCTTCACCTTCAGGTTGATGTCTTCGACGGCAAAGACGTTTTTGGCCAGCAGCTCGTCGTTGTAGGCGAGCCAGACCTGGTCGAAATCGACAAAGGGTTTTTCGGTGGTGGAGGCGTCGGTCTTGGAGCGGTCCTGAAAAAAAGGCCAGCCTGCTGGTGCAGCGGGCTGGCCCAGGCCAACGTCAGGTCGGGAGAAACGTCACTTTTTGGCCGGCGGCAGGATGTTCAGCTCGGCCGCGCTGGGCAGCATGGAGCCGTTCCACACCACCTTGGGGTCGATGCGGGTCTTGGTGGCGTACGCGTCCGACACCTGCGAGGCCATCAGCGCCATGCGGCCGGGGTTGATCTGGCCAAAGCCTTCCTTGCGCGCATCGGGGCTGGCCACCACGGCGTCGATCGCCATCTGCAGGCGGCGGGTCTCCAGCGCCACGTTGATGATGCCGTCGCGGGCCTTGACGGTCTCGATGCCGGCGGCCGGGTTGGCCATGACTTCCTTGGCGCCCTTGGCGAACGACGCCAGGAAGGCCTTGACCGCGGCCGGGTTCTCCTTGATCAGCTTGGGGCTGGCGATGACCACGTTGCCATACAGCTTCACGCCGTTGTCGGCGTAGGGCAGGATGACCACGTCTTCGGCTTTGACGCCGCGCGCCTCCAGGTTGAGCAACGAGGTGAACGAGAAGCCGGTGATGGCCTCGATGTCGCCGCGCACCAGCATGGTCTCGCGCAGCGGCGGGTCCATCGAGGTCCAGGCCACGCTGCCGATGTTGTTGGCCTTCTGGAAGATCGGGAACGCCTTGCGGCCGGCGTCGAACACCGGGGCGCCGAGCTTCTTGCCGTTCAGGTCGGCCGGTTTGGTGATGCCGCTCTTCTTGAGCGCGAGCACGGCGGCGGGGGTGTTGTTGTAGACCATCATCACGGCCACCGGCTTGTTGGGTGCGTCCGGGTTGTTGGCGTGGAACTCCATCAGGGCGGCCATGTCGGCAAAGCCCATGTCGTAGGTGCCCGAGGCCACGCGCGTGACGGTGCCGCCCGAGCCGTTGCCGGCGTCGATGGTCACGTCCAGGCCAGCGGCCTTGTAGTAGCCCTTGGCGGCCGACTGCAGGAACAGCGCGGCGGGGCCTTCGAAGCGCCAGTCGAGCTGGAACTTGATCGGTGTCTCGGCGTGGGCGGTGCCGAAGGCGGCGGCAGCGGCCAGGGCCGCTGCGGTCTGGATGAAGTGGCGCTTGTTCATGGGTTCTCCGGTGGAAAGCGGTTGGCGCAGGCCAGCGGCCGGCGCTCGGACCTCCTCAGCAAAATCGGTGCCAGGAAGGCAGGGCGCGGCCGCCGTGAACACAGAATGTGTATACAGATTCTGGGTGGTGCGCACCCGCCGCGTCATCCGGAGCAACCCTGTATTGGTGCATGCCCAACCAGGCTGCACCAAAACGAAACCTTGCGTGCACAAAAAAGGGCCCCGAAGGGCCCTGCTAGTGTTCGTTTGGGGCGCTGTCAACGACTCCTTCTCCGGCGCAAACGGCTCAGTCCAGGATGCGGCGGAACCGGCTTTGCCGGGCCGCACCGCATCGCCCCCTTGAGGGGGTGCGCGCAGCGCGGCAGGGGTGGACCCAGCTCAATGCGCTTCGGCCTGCTGGGCGGCCCGGATCACCGCCGCCTCGTCGCTCTTGCCGCCGTTGAAGAACAGGTTCAGCAGCACCGCGGCAATGGAGGCCAGCAGGATGCCCGACTCGATCAGCGGGTGGATGCTGTGGGGCATCCACTGCTTGAAGTTGGGGGCGATCAGCGGGATCATGCCCACGCCGATCGCGATGGCCACGATCATGGCGTTGAAGCGGTTGGTCTTGAAGTCCACTCCGGCCAGGATGCGGATGCCGGTGGCGGCCACCATGCCGAACATCACCAGGCCCGCACCGCCCAGCACCACGGTGGGCAGCGACTCGACCAGCGCCGCCATCTTGGGCAGCAGGCCCAGCACCACGAGGATGACGCCACCGGCCACACAGACGAAACGGCTCTTGACGCCGGTGACCGCGACCAGGCCCACGTTCTTCGAGAAACTGGTGTAAGGGAAGGTGTTGAACACACCGCCGATCAGCGTGCCCAGGCCGTCGGTGCGCAGACCACGTGTCAGGGCGGCGCGGTCCACCTTGCGGTCGGTCATCTCGCCCAGTGCGAGGAACATGCCGGTCGACTCGATCATCACCACGATCATCACCAGGGTCATGGTGATGATCAGGATGGGGTCGAACACCGGGGTCGCGATTTCGAACGGCAGCACGATGTCGACCCAATGGGCCTTGGCCACCTTGTCGAAGTTCATCACGCCCATCATCGTGGCGACCACGCCGCCGATGACGATGCCCAGCAGCACCGAGATGTTGGCCAGAAAGCCCTTGGCGTAGCGCGCGATCAGCATGATGGACACCAGCACCAGGGCCGCGATGCCCACGCCGTTGAGGTCGGCGTACTTGGGGTTGGGCAGCTTGGGCACCAGGGCCAGGTCTTTGGGTACTGCGGGCAGCACCGAGCCGGGTGCGCCGGCGCTGGCGCTGACCTGGGCCAGCCACTGCGCGTGTTCCGGGCTGACCACCGCGGGCGCGGTGGGCCCGACCGGGTTGCCGAAGATCCAGTTGATGCCCACGCGCATCAGGCTGATGCCGATGACCAGGATGATCGAACCCGTCACCACCGGCGGGAAGAAGCGCAGCATGCGGCTGATCAGCGGCGCGATCAGGATGGAGATGACCCCCGCGCCGATGATGGCGCCGAAGATCAGGCCCGCGCCCTCAGTGCCCGGGTTGCTGTTGGCCATGGCCACCATGGGGGCGACGGATGCGAAGGTCACGCCCATCATCACCGGCAGCTTGATGCCGAACCACTGCGTCGCGCCCAGCGACTGGATGAGCGTGACGATGCCGCAGCAGAACAGGTCGGCCGAGATCAGCATGGCCACCTGTTCGGGGCTGAGCTTGAGGGCCCGGCCGACGATCAGCGGCACGGCCACGGCGCCGGCGTACATCACCAGCACGTGTTGCAGGCCCAGTGCGGCCAGCTTGCCGGTGGGCAGGACTTCATCCACGGGGTGGACGGTGTTGCTCATCTGGAGATCTCCTTGTTCGGTGGTGCAAACCTGCCGGTAGGGCAGGACATGGTTTGCAATGCATGCAAAACTGTATACAAATTATGTGCACCAAATTATGGCGATCCCATCGGGGAAACCCTTGTCTGCGGGTCGATGCGGTCGCCGCCCGTCGCCGGGGCGCCCGCCACATGCGCAAAAAAAAGGGACGCCGAAGCGTCCCTGTGGGTAGCGGCGGTGATCCGCTCAGTTGCGAGCGTTCGACGCGGCGGCCAGCGCCGTCATGTTGAGCACGCGGCGCACCGTGGCGGCTGGCGTCAGGATGTGGGCGGTGCGGGCCACGCCGGTCAGCACCGGGCCCACGGTCACGCCGCCGCTGGCGATGGTCTTGAGCACGTTGTAGAGGATGTTGGCCGCGTCCACGTTGGGGCAGATCAGCAGGTTGGCCGAGCCCGTCAGCGTCGAGTCGCCCATGTAGGCGGCGCGGATCTCGGGCTGCAGCGCGGCGTCGCCGTGCAGCTCGCCGTCGCATTCGATGTCCGGGTGGCGCTCGACAAAAATGTCGCGCGCCGCGCGCATCTTCTTGGCCGAGGCTCGCTTGCTCGAACCAAAGCTGGAATGCGAGAGGAAGGCCACCTTGGGCGGCAGGCCGAAGCGCTGCACTTCCTGCGCGGCCATCCAGGCGATCTCGGCCAGCTGTTCGGCGCTGGGGTCTTCGTTGACGTAGGTGTCGGCAATGAACAGCGGGCCCTGGCTGGTCATCAGCGCGTTGACGGCAGCGTAGTTGCTCACGCCGGGCTGCTTGCCCAGGATGGCGTCGATGCGCTCCAGGTGCGTGGCGTAGGTGCCCACCAGGCCACACACCAGCGCATCGGCATCGCCCAGCGACACCATCAGCGAACCGATGATGGTGTTGGAGCGGCGCACCGCGGCCTTGGCCACTTCGGGTGTGGCGCCGTCGCGTTTCATGAGCTGGTGGTAATGCTCCCAGTACTGGCGGAAGCGCGGGTCGTCTTCGGGGTTGACGTTCTCCACGTCCACGCCCAGGCGGATGCGCAGGCCGGCCTTTTCGATGCGGGCGTTGATGACGGCCGGGCGGCCGATCAGGATGGGCGTGGCAATGCCTTCGTCGATCGCCATCTGCGCGGCGCGCAGCGCGCGTTCGTCTTCACCGTCGGCGTAGGCCACGCGCTTTTTGTTGCCCGGCAGCGCCTTGGCGGCGTTGAAGATGGGCCGCATCAGGATGCCGGTCTGCGTGACGAAGCGAGAGAGCGACTGTCGGTACGCGTCCATGTCGGTGATGGGCCGCGTGGCCACACCCGAATCGGCTGCGGCCTGGGCCACAGCCGGCGCGATCTTGAGGATCAGACGCGTGTCGAAAGCCTTGGGGATGATGTAGTCGGGGCCGAACACCAGGTCTTGTCCGGCGTAGGCAGCGGCCACCTCGTCGCTGGTTTCGGCCTTGGTCAGGTCCGCGATCTGGCGCACGCAGGCCATCTTCATTTCTTCCGTGATCTTGGTGGCGCCACAGTCGAGCGCGCCGCGGAAGATGTACGGGAAGCACAGCACGTTGTTGACCTGGTTCGGGTAGTCCGAACGGCCGGTGGCGATGATGCAGTCTGGCCGCGCGGCCTTGGCCACTTCGGGGCGGATCTCGGGTTCCGGGTTGGCCAGGGCCAGGATGATGGGCATCGTGCCCATGCTTTTCACCATCTCCGCGTCCACCACCCCCGCGGCCGAGCAGCCCAGGAACACATCGGCACCGTTCATGGCATCGGCCAGCGTGCGCGCGGCGGTGGTGCGGCAGTAGCGTTGCTTGGACTCGTCGAGCTTGCCGGCCAGCGCGTCGGCGCGCTCGGTCTGGATCACGCCCTTGGAATCGCACACCAGGATGTTTTGAATGTTCACGCCCAGGTT
>NZ_JBPCSJ010000527.1:0-8782 GCF_051007235.1 Hydrogenophaga sp.
GCCGGGGCACCCGGCCGGTGGGTTCTTCGGTGCAGCGCTCGCGCAGGGCCGCGTCGGTGGACAGCCAGGCGCGGCCGTTCACGCGCAGCGTCTCGTCCATGCCCGGCAGCAGAAACAACAGGCCCACCGGCGCGCCGGCCACGCCGTGGCTGACCACGTTTTCCAGCGTGTCCAGCCGGTTGTTGCCCGGTGCATCGGGCAGCAGCAGCGTGTGCGCATCCGGCACCCGCACAAAGCCCGGGGCGCCGCCGCGCGGTGACGCGTCGAGCGCGCCGGTGGCCGCGTGGCCGCTGCCGATCACCACGAAGGGCGACAGGCCCACCAGGCGCGTGGCGTGTGCATCGAGCTGCGGCAGTTCTTTCTTGGCCGATCGCTCGCGCACCGGGTCGTAGAGGGCGCGCAAGGCGTCGAGGCGGGTGATGTCGGTCATGGTCCGGGTGGTGTGGTGGCTGGCGCGATGATGGTTCGGCGCGGCGGCCCTGTCCACCCATGTGTGGCACCCGGCGGGCGCGTGAGGCCATGGTGCGGTGCGCCTTGGCAGCGGTGGGGGGCTTGCCTATCATGGCCTGCACGGTGGCGCCTTCGCTCGCGCGGCCGTGTTGCAGCGCACCGGAGGTCAGCGACATGAACGATGTGGACCGGCTCCCCGCCGTCAAACACGGCCTGTGGTTCTACGCGGGCCTCACCACCTGCCACGTGCGCATCCTGCGCCACCACACCCTCTACGGCACCGGCGATGCGGACGATCCGCCCGACATCGCGTCCGACCGCGAGGTGGAGTGCTACTACATCCGTTTCGACCGCCCCGACGCGGGCCATCAATGGCTGGACGGCGGCGCCGCGCTCTCGCTGCGCGAGGCCATGTTCCTGGCCCAGCAGCGGCTGGGGCCGGTGGTCAGCTGGAGCGATTGAAACGCCGCCCCCACGCTCCGCCGCTGCGCGGGTCGCTGCCCCAGGACTGGGAAGGGTCCCGGTCCTTGCCGGGTCCAGGGGGCTGGTCCAGCCTTGGGGCGGCCCGGCTTCAGCCGGCCGTGGCCATCACAGGCCGCACCAGATAGGTGGCCGAACCGGCGGCCCAGGCCACCAGGCGGTCGATGTTGGGGTGCTTGCCCGGGTGGGCGCGGGCATCGGTCGTGTGCTCGGCGTACCAGTCCAGCCCCAGCGCGGCGGCGGCGGGTGCGATGGCGCCGCCGTGCTGCTGCGCCAGTGCGTGGTACACCGCCAGCGAACCGGCCTGCCCCGGCTTGTTCTCGATGGTGGCCACGGTCTGGCCGCTGGGGTCCAGCAGCTGCAGGGCGGCCAGGTGGTTCACGGCGGGCAGGGTTTTCAGGCGTTCGGCGAAGTTCATGGTGAGGTGGTGGGTGGCGACAAAGGCCGCGATGTTGCCAGATCGGCCCGCGCCACAATCAGGGCCGACCGCCAGCCCCTGCCGTCCGCCAACGGGTGGCGGGAAACTGGCTTTAAATCGGAATCTGACCCCCATTCATGACCCCCATTCAAAATGAACGACATGCAACGTTTCTATCCCATCGGCACGCCGGGCCAGGCCTGGGGGCCGACCGAGGTGGCGCAGTGGCGCGCACAGCAGCGGCGCCAGCGTTCGTACGCACACGACGTGCTCGTCCGTGTCGACGCACTGCGGGCCCGCATGGGCGTGCAGACCCATGGCGAGCAGGTGCACGGCGCTGACCGCTACCCGTTGCTCGCAGTGCGCAACCGCTGGCAGGCCGGCTTGCCCGCGGTGCTGGTGACCGGCGGCGTGCATGGCTACGAAACCAGTGGCGTGCACGGCGCGCTCGCGTTCCTCGAACAGCACGCCGCCGCCTACGAAGGCCGTGTCAACCTGCTGGTGGTGCCGTGTGTGAGCCCCTGGGCCTACGAACACGTGCAGCGCTGGAACCACGACGCGGTGGACCCCAACCGATCGTTCCGCACGCCCAGCCCGGCGCCCGAATCGGCCGCGCTCATGGCGCTGGTGGCGCCGCTGCACGGCGCGTTCGCCGCCCACATCGACCTGCACGAAACCACCGACACCGACGAGAGCGAGTTCCGCCCCGCCAAGGCCGCGCGGGACGGCGAAGCCTTCGAGCCCTGCACCATCCCCGACGGCTTTTACATGGTGGACGACACCGAACACCCGCAGCCCGCCTCCCAGCAGGCCATCCTCGCGGCCGTCGAACGCGTGACCCACATCGCCCCGGCCGACGCGCAGGGCGGCATCATCGGCACGCCGCTGGCGGCGCCCGGCGTCATCCGCTACCCGCTGCGCGAGCTGGGCCTGTGCACCAGCCTCACCGGCGCCCGCTGCACCAGCACCACCGAGGTCTACCCCGACAGCCCGCGCACCACCCCCGCGCAATGCAACCAGGCGCAGGTGGCCGCGGTGTGCGCCGCGCTGGACTTCGTGATCGCCCAGGCCTCCGCCCCCGCTGCATGAGCGCTGCCCGCCACCCCGCTGGCCGGGTGCTGCTCACCGGTTTCGACCCGTTCAACGGCGCCAGCGTCAACCCCAGCTGGCAGGCGGTGCAGGCCCTGCACGGCCGGCAGATCCAGGGGCGGCGCATCGTCGCGGCGCAGCTGCCCACGGTGTTCGGCACCTCACTGCGAACGCTCGACACCCTGCTCGACCAGTTGCGCCCCGAGCTGGTCATCTGTGTCGGCCAGGCCGGCGGGCGCGGGGCGATCTCGCTCGAGCGCGTGGCCATCAACGTGGACGACGCGCCCATCGCCGACAACGCCGGCGCCCGCCCCGTCGACGCGCCGGTGGCGCCCGGCGCGCCGGCCGCGTATTTCAGCTCGCTGCCCATCAAGGCGCTGCTGGCCGCGCTGCAGCGCGAAGGCCTGCGCGCAGAGGTCTCGCAGACCGCCGGGACCTTCGTCTGCAACCACGTGTTCTACGGGTTGATGCACCGCATCGCCAGCCACCCCGGCCTGCGCCACACGCGCGGCGGCTTCGTGCACGTGCCCTGGTTGCCCGAGCAGGGCACGCCCCACATGGCGCTGGACGAGGTGGTCAGCGGCCTGCGCGTGATCGTGCGCAGCGCGCTGGCGGCGCCCTCGGCCACACCAGTGACCCCCGGTGGCGGCGCCACGCACTGACGGTTCCACGCGGCCGTGTGGCGCCCATGCGCCGAACTGCGGGGTGTTTGGGGTGTTCATGTGCGGCTAGGCCCAGGGCTTTGGCTCTTAACCTCCCATGAGCCACACACCGGAGCCCCCTGCCATGAGCACATCGCTGCACGACGTCACCGAGCGCACACAGCTCACCAGCAACAACCAGTTCGAGCTGATGCTGTTCCGCCTGGGCCACGCGCCGGGCACCGAGCGCCGCGAGCTGTTCGGCATCAACGTTTTCAAAGTGCGCGAAATCATGGTGATGCCCACCGTGACCGCCATGTTCAACGCGCCGCCGAACGTGCTGGGCGTGGCCAACATCCGCGGCCAGATCATCCCCGTCATCGACCTGCCCGCCCTGGTGGGCTGCACACCGGCGCGGGGCCACGGCATCCTGCTGGTGACCGAATACGCCCGCACCACCCAGGCCTTTGCGGTGGAAGAGGTGGACGAAATCGTGCGGCTGGACTGGAGCCGCGTGCTCGCCGCCGAAGGCAACGGCGGCGACCTGGTCACCAGCATCGCCAAGATCGACGGCGACGCCGACACCTCGCGCCTGGTGCAGGTGCTTGACGTGGAGCAGATCCTGCGCAATGTCATGCCGCATTCGGACGAGCAGATCACCGCCGACGACGTGGGCGACGCCATCCGCCTGCCCGCCGGCACCATCGTGCTCGCGGCGGACGACTCCCCGGTCGCCCGCATGATGATCGAGCAGGGTCTGGGCGCCATGGGCGTGAGCCACATCATGACCAAGACCGGCCAGGAAGCCTGGGAACGCCTGCAGGCCATCGAAGCCGAGGCCCAGGCCGAAGGCAAGACCGCGCAGGACAAGGTGGCCGTGGTGCTGACCGACCTGGAAATGCCCGTCATGGACGGCTTCACCCTCACGCGCCACATCAAGCAGGACCCGCGCTTCAAGTCCATCCCGGTGGTCATCCACTCGTCCCTGACCGGCACCACCAACGAAGCGCACGTGCAGTCCGTCGGGGCGGACGCCTACGTGGCCAAGTTCGAGGCCTCCGAACTGGCCGAGGCGCTGCGCACGGTCATCCGGCGCTGATCGCTTCAGATCCGGCGCCGAGGTCTGTCCACTGCCCGACGCAACCACGCAAGGATGCTGTTGGTAGATGTCGATATTCTTTACAGTCTCGCTTTGGTTGAGTTTGTAACTTCATGTGTTGCAATGTGTTTTTTCATTTCAGTTGTATGGCATTACTTTTGCTTTGACGAGGGTGCCCGTCATTCCCCAAAGTGCATACAACCGGAGATCCAATGAAATTCACGATGAGCAACACCTTTGCCAAAGCCATTGCTGTCGCCGCCATCGGCGTGTCTGCAAGCGCCATGGCCACACCCGTCACCTTCGATGTGACACCGGGTGGTTTCACACCAGGCGCCGGCTACGGCAGCGGCCTGAACGACCTGGGCGTTTCTTTCACGGCCACCGGCACTCCGCAGAACTTCAGCCTTTCGACTGGCGGTTCACAAACTTTCCAGTTCGGCACCGTCCGCTTGCAAGATGAAGGGCTCGCAAATCTCTTGCCCCTCGGTGCGTTCATCAACCCCTTCGAGCAAGGCGGTCTGGGCGTTTCGGCAACTTTCAACTTTTTCAATCCACTCTCGGGCAGCCAGACCGTGACCGCCACGGGCACCGCGATCTTGGGTTTCATCGCCGATCCGGCCATCGACTTCTCCATCGACTGGAACGACGTCGTGGTGAACTTTGGCAACGGTGGTCAGTTCACGATTTCCATGAACGACCTGAGCTTCACTGCCAACAACCAGTCCCGCGTTCAAAACGCCACCATCACCCTCAACAGTTCGCCCGTGCCCGAGCCAGCCACCATGGCCCTGCTGGGCATCGCCCTTGCTGGCCTGGGTGTGACCACCCGCAAGCAAAAGAAGGCCGCCTGAGCGCTTGCGACGTCTCGCGCCTTGATGGAAGCCCGCCTTGTGCGGGCTTTTTTTATCGTGTCGCAGACGTGATCACTTGGTGACAGCAGGGGTACCGCCGCGTGCCTACCATGCGCCCATGAGCGACGACCACACCCCCACCACCCCGCCCGCCCCCTACACACCGCCCGCCGTCTGGACCTGGGACAAGGCCAACGGCGGCCAGTTCGCCAGCATCAACCGGCCCATCGCCGGCCCCACGCACGACAAGGACCTGCCCGTCGGCCAGCACCCGCTGCAGCTGTATTCGCTGGGCACGCCCAACGGCGTGAAGGTCACCGTGATGCTCGAAGAGCTGATCGAACTGGGCCACGCCGGGGCCGAATACGACGCCTGGCTCATCAAGATCAACGAAGGCGACCAGTTCTCCAGCGGCTTCGTCGACGTCAACCCGAACTCCAAGATCCCGGCGCTGCTGGACCGCAGCACCGTGCCGCCCACCCGCGTGTTCGAGTCCGGTTCCATCCTGCTGTACCTGGCCGAAAAGTTCGGTGCTTTCCTGCCCCAGGAGCACGCCGCGCGCACCGAAACCTTCAACTGGCTGTTCTGGCAGATGGGCTCTGCGCCCTTCCTGGGCGGCGGTTTCGGCCATTTCTACGCCTACGCGCCTGAGAAGTTCGAATACCCCATCAACCGCTACGCGATGGAAACCAAGCGCCAGCTCGACGTGCTCAACCGCCACCTCGCCACGCGCACCTGGATGGCCGGCGAGGAATACTCCATCGCCGACATCGCCATCTACCCCTGGTACGGCTGGATGGTCGAAGGCAAGCTCTACAACGCGGGCGAATTCCTCTCGGTGCACGAATACCCGCACGTGCAGCGCTGGGCCAAGGCCATTGGCGAACGCCCGGCCGTCAAGCGCGGCCGCCGCATCAATCGCACCTGGGGCGACGCGGCCGACCAGGTGCCCGAGCGGCACTGAGCGCCGGGGCCGCCCGCCGCGGTCTTCAGTTCACCACGCGCCAGCTGCCGTCGGGCTGCAGGCAGGCCGTGCCCCACACCTTCTCTGGCCGCCCGCCGATGATCGCGTCCATCGTGTATTCGCGGCACAGCCCGGTGGGCGATTCGTAGGTCTTGGTCGGCACCATGGTGTAGACGATCTGCGTGCGCGGGTTCGTCCAGCGGGCCGGCACCCCGGTGCGCACGTTCTGCAGCACCAGCGTGGTCCGCATCTGGTCCGAATCGTCCATCGACCGGCCGATGCTGCCGCCCACGATCGCCCCCGTGACCGCGCCCACGAAGGTCGCGATGTCCTGCCCGGACCCGCGCCCCACATGCGACCCGACCACACCACCCACGATAGCGCCGACGATCAGCCCGGTCTGTTCGTTCGCATGGGGGCCGGCGCAACCGCCCAGCGCGCCCGCCAGCGCCAACGCCATGCCTGCACGTGTCCACGTCTTCATCGTCATCTCCTGTGGTTGTGACGATTCCAGTCTAGGACGATAACCCCCGGGTGTATTGATCCAGAGCAAAAGCCGCTGTCTCCAGTACACCGGCCCGATCAACGCCCGCAGCGACTCACAGGCTCAGCGGGTCAGGCCTGCCACACCCCGAACCCGGCCGATCGCAGGTCGATGCCCACCTCCACCTCGCGCTCCACCGCTTCCTCGTAACGCATCGGATTGAAGCCCTCGTACAGGTCGGGCAGCAGGCGCTGGCCGTAGCGCTGCACGAAGCGGTTGGCCTGGATGCCCGCCTTGTGCTTGTCAAAGCGCACGTCCGGGTCCAGGCCCGTCATGCCCACGTACACGCACGGCTGGCCCGCCACATAGCCCGGGTTGCAGCGCCTGAAGGCCGGCTCCAGCAGCACGTCCGGGTGCAGCTCGATCACGTAGACGTGGTGGTGCGGACGGGCCAACCGTTCACCCCAGCAGGTTGCTCCAGCGGCCCGCGTTGAACACCTGCGTGTAGCCGTTCTTCTTGAGCAGCATCTTGGCCATGCCGCTGCGCGTGCCGCTGGCGCAGCACACCACCACCGGCACGTTTTTCGGGATTTCGTTCAGGCGGCGGCCCAGTTCCGGCAGCGGAATGTTCACCGTGCCCGGTGCGTTGCCACCGGCAAACTCGGCGTCCGACCGCACGTCCACCAGCGTGGCGCCCTGCTGGCGCAGCGCCGGCAGCATGGCCACCACCCGGCGCGCGCTCCACCACTTGTAGCCCAACCACAGCGCCAGCGCCAACAGCGGCCAGTACTGTTCCAAAAATCCCGGGAACACCATTTCGCACCTTCTTTCGCTCGAATCACCCACCGGTCCGCGACCAGCGTTGGTTACGGGTGGGAGTATCCGTCAATTGAAGCGATGCCAGCGCAGCGCGGCGTCAGCGGCCCTTGGAACGGCGTCGGTCAATGCTCCTGGTGGGCCTTCTCGCGGGTCAGCCGCTCGGCAAACGAGATACCGATGGCCGACAGCACAAATGTGAAGTGGATGATCGCGATGTAGGTCACCATCTGCACGCTTTCGAGCGTGAGCGAACCGCTCAGGTAGGTCTTGAGCGCGTGCACGCCCGAGATGGAAATGATGGCAAACGCCAGCTTGAGCTTGAGGTTGTAGGTGTTGACGTGGTCCAGCCAGTCGGGCTTTTTCATGTCGCTCTTGTCAAAGTGCCCGGTGGTCACGAACAGCGACACGCCGGCCAGCGCCACCACCCACACCAGCTGCGCCACCATGGTCATGTCCACCAGTTCCAGCACCTTTATGATCAGGTCGATCTTCGACAGCTCGTCGAACAGCAAGGTGTTCATCAGCTTCCAGGTCTCCAGCAGGAACTTGCCCAGAATGCCGAAGATGATGCCCACCAGCCCGACGTAGAAAAACAGCATGGTGAAACGCATGCGGTAAAGCAGCGCCCCCAGCCCCGAGAGAATCTTTTCCATTGCGAACCCTTGAGATGGCCGCCCGCCAGCGCCAACAGGGCGACCGGCTCAACCGGGCGAGATGATAGTGGGGGCAGGTGAGGGCTGTGCCGGCGCGGACAAAGCCCCGGAAAAAGGGAAAACTTGGCGATAGGAATTGGAATCTGACCCCGATTTCTGCCGTGCCCTCGGCGGGGGACCGTTCTGACGGGCGGTGTGTGCACGCACAGGGCAGGCGCGGGTACCCTGCGCGCATGGCGCGACGCAACCTCTCGCTCTTCATCAACGGGCACGGCCGCTCGGTGCTGCACCGCAGCGGCTTCTCGTGGCTGGCGTGTGTGGGGCTGCCGCTGTGGGCGCTGCACCGGCGGCTGTGGTGGGCGCTGCCGCTGACGCTGCTGCTGCCCCTCGCGCTGCACACCGCGGCCAACGCGCTGCTGGATCTGCTGCCCTCCACCGACGCGCAGGGCCTGCTGGCCATGGCCTGGATCGCGGGTGAATCGTGGGCCATGGGCCGCTGGGCCAACCGCTGGCACCTGCGCTGGCTGCGCTGGCGCGGCTACCAGCTTACCGCCACCGAACTGCCGTCCGATCAGTGGCCCGACGCGCCCACCCTGGCCGCCGCACAGGGGCAACCATGATCAGCGCCTGCTGGGCCCAGATGGGCGCGGCCCTGCACACCGTGTGGGTCGACATGGACCGGCCCGCCTGGTGGGTGCTGCCCGCCCTGGTGGTGCTGGCTGGCCTGCTGGGTGCGCTGCTGCTGGCGCCGGTGCTGCAGTGGGCCTATGTGCGGCGCGTGCAGCGCTACATGGGCTTTCGCGAAGTGCAGCCACCCCCGCGCGCCTGGTG
>NZ_JBPCSJ010000528.1:0-7888 GCF_051007235.1 Hydrogenophaga sp.
GCGCGCGGTTTGCATGGCGCTCTGGGCCGCGGGGGCGTTGCGCCAGAACTCCATCGCCTTGGCGGGGCGGATGCTGGCGCGCGTGAGCGCGGCCAGCGGGCGGCTGTCCTGGCACACGCCGTCGTCGTTGGCCGCGCCGGCGTATGGCCCCAGCTGGGTCGGGTGGGTGGCGCCCCAGGCCTGTCCGTCCCAGGCGCCACGGGCCGACTCGACCTCCAGCAGCCCGCTCCA
Source organism: Hydrogenophaga sp. (assembly GCF_051007235.1). GTDB lineage: Bacteria > Pseudomonadota > Gammaproteobacteria > Burkholderiales > Burkholderiaceae_C > Hydrogenophaga. The sequence goes on from NZ_JBPCSJ010000528.1 coordinate 232, forward strand.
GAACGTGGCGGCGCGGGTGCGGTAGGCCGCCACGATGGGGCCGCTCAGAAAGGCACGGGCCTGATCGGCATGGTCGAACAGCGCGATCAGACCCTGGTGGCTGGGGCTGGGCCGCAGCCCGAAGCCGCCACCCGCGCCGCTGCCCATGACCTTGCTGAACACCAGCCCGGGGATGTCTTTGAGCGCCGAGGGGCCTTGCACCAGGCGCATCCAGGCCCAGGTCTGGTGCTGGCGCTGGAAGTTGACCAGCACCACCACCACCACGCCCGAGAGGGTGATGAGGCCAGCAGAGGTGTTGGGCATGTCAGACCACCGGCACAGCCAGCTGCACCGGGAGGCGGAACCGGGTGTCTTCCCTCACACCGGCCAGCTGCACCACGGGGCCTGCGTGGCGCTGACGCAGGGCCGCGACCACTTCCTGCACCAGCACCTCGGGCGTGGAGGCGCCCGCGGTGACGCCCACCCGCAGGGTGTCCAGTGCGGGGGCGCGCAGCCACTCGGGCCGGATGTCGCTGGCGTCCTGCACCAGGTGGGCCGGCACACCGTCGTGGGCGGCCACCTCGCGCAGGCGGTTCGAATTGGAGCTGTTGCGCGCACCGACCACCAGCACCAGATCGACCTGGGCGGCCAGGGCTCGCACCGCCACCTGGCGGTTCTGCGTGGCGTAGCAGATGTCGTCGACTTCCGGTCCCACGATGTCCGGGTAGCGCGCGTGCAGCGCCGCGATGATGTCGCGCGTGTCGTCCAGGCTGAGGGTGGTCTGCGTCACGTAGGCGAGCGGCTTGCCGGTGGGCAGGTTCAGTGCGGCCACATCGCCCACCTGGCTGACCAGGTGCACCGGCGCACCGGCCTGGCCCATGGTGCCCACCACCTCTTCATGCCCGGCGTGGCCGATCATGAGCAGCGTGCGGCCCTGGCGCACGAAGCGCTGGGCCTGCTGGTGCACCTTGTTCACCAGCGGGCAGGTGGCGTCGACCGAGTGCAGGCCCAGGTGCTGCGCCTGGGCCACCACCGCGGCCGACACGCCGTGAGCGCTGAACACCACCTGGCTGCCGGCGGGCAGGTGGGCCAGGGTGTCCACAAACACCGCGCCACGCGAGCGCAGATCGTTCACCACCCACTGGTTGTGCACGATCTCGTGGAACACGTAGACCGGCGCACCGTGGCGTTCGAGCACCCGCTCGACGATCTCGATGGCACGCGTCACACCGGCGCAAAAGCCGCGTGGCTGAGCCAGAACGACTTGCATGGTGTGGACCTCATGGAGCGGACGCGGGGTGGTGATGGCGTGCGGTGGTCAGGGCTTGGCGAGGTTGATCTCGACGCGGCGGGCGTCGGTATCGGCCCCGGCCACGGCCATCTCCGGCTTCTTGAGCTCGATGCGGTCTTCGCTCACGCCGGCCGCCTTGAGCGCGTCGCGCACCGCGAAGGCGCGCAGCTTGGACAGCTCCATGTTGGCTTTGAGGTTGCCGCGCTGGTCGGCAAAACCCGAGACCGTGACCTTCACCCCGGCCTGGCCGCTGAGCAGCTTGCCCGCGTCTTCAATGACCTGGCGGGCTTCGGGGGACAGACCGGCCTGGCCCGTGGCGAACAGCACCTTGGCGGGCAACTGGCTGCTGAGGTCGGCGGCGGGCGCTGTGTCGGTCGGCAGGCCGTCGGCCGGCGCGGCCGCGGCGGGCACCGCGGGTTTCCCGAACGCGGTGCGCAGGCTCTCCAGACCCGGATGGTCCTTGAGCATGGGCGCGCCGAACAGCGGCTTGTAGGCGCCCTGGTGGCAGGTGGTGCAATTGGCTTTGGCCACGTCGCCCAGTTCGCCCTTGCGGTTCGCCGGGAAGGTGTCGGTCAGCGGGACCATGAAGGCGTTGTTGATGTCGCGCACCATGCGGATGCCGTGGAACGCGGTCACGCGCTGGGGTGGCCCACCCTCCCATTTGCCGAAGGACTGTGTGGTGTGGCAATAGGTGCAGTTCACGCCGAGGGACGTGGACATGTGTGCCATCAGACCGTAGGTCTTTTCGGTGCTGGCGATGCTGGACCAGTGCTCGCCGGGCAGCGCCTGGGTGGACTGGACGCGGATCGGCTCAGAACCCAGCAGGTAGGGCGAAAACGGATCGTTGGGCAGCGAGGCGAGCTTGACGCTGGCGGCCGGGGTGTTCTGCCCCATCTTGTTGCCAATGAAGTCGGCGCCCTTGGTCTGCTGCTCGGGTTTGAACCAGACATTCGCGGGCACCGCCTGGCCGCGGTGGCAGGTGAAACAGGTCACGCCCGTGGTGGAGACGTGGTTCTGCCACTTGCTGTTGATGGTCTGCGTCATCTGCACCATGCGGCGCGCCACCACCTTGGTGTAGAGGCTGTCGTCGGCCAGGTTGGCCGGGTTGTGGCAGTAGGCGCAGCCCTTGTCGGGCGCCACCCAGGCCGTCATCGACACCATCAGCTGCGTGAACTGACCCACGCTCAGGTCGCCCAGCACCTTGACGTTCTGGTAGACCTCGCCGGCCTTGGGTCCTTCGGCGGAGGCGGGCTCCTGCGACGCCGGCGCCTGGTTGGCTTCGATCACGCCTTCCATGGTGCGGGGGTTGTAGACCTGCACCATGCCCGTGCCGCGGTAGCCGTGTTGCACGGTGTCCATGGGGGGGCGTTCGCAGGCGCCGAGCAGCAACAGCGAACCGAGAGCAGCGGCCCGCAGCCACGGGCTTTGCAAAGTGGTGGTGTTGTCCATCATTGGCCTCCGGGGGTCAGCGCCGGGTCCATCACGGCAGGGAACACATCGGGATACGGGGGTGCCACGCCATGCTTGATGGCCCAGAGATACCAGTTGTCCACCACGGTGCCGGTCAGCAGGATGCCGATGCCGCCCACCAGCGGGCACAGCACGGCGAACCACCAGGCCCAGCGGTGGATGGATTCCATCGTGGCGTTGAAGCCCATGGTCCAGCGCCAGAACAGGGCGGCACGTTCGCTGGCGGTGCCACGGTCCACGATCTGTTCGATCTCGCGTTCACCGCCGAAGCGGCTGACCGCCAGGATGGTGGCGCCGTGCATGGCGAACAGCAGCGTCGCGCCGTACAGGAAGGCGATCGAGAGCGCGTGGAACGGGTTGTAGAACAGGTTGCCGTAGCGCAGCGAGAAGGCGGCTGTCCAGTCCAAGTGCGGGAAGATGCCGAACGGCACGGCCTCGCTCCAGGACCCCATCAGCACCGGGCGGATGAAGCCCAGCACCAGGAACAGCCAGATCGCCGCGGCAAAGGCCCACGCCACGTGGGTGCCCATGCCCAGCTGGCGAGCCCGGGTGTAGGTGCGCGCCCACCACAGCAGCAGCGAGACGGTGAGGAAGCCACCGGCCATCAGCCACCAGCCGCCGTCGTTGAGCGGTGGCAGCGAGAGGCCGTACTGCGCGGGTGGCGGCTCCAGCGAGAGCCAGAACAGTTGGCGGATGAACTGGATCGGGTCCCAGTTCACCGAGGCCAGCATGTTCATGCCCATGATGTTGAAGGCCAGCACGCCGAAGATCAGCGAAGCGATGCCCAGGCCACCCAGGTAGATCGGGCCGATCTGGGCATTGCCCAGGCGACCGAACAGGTGGACGATGGCCGGCACATCACCGGTGCGGGGGCTGTTGCCGTGCGGCAGCGGCACGCCGTGGTGCAGCGGGCCGGTGGCCTGCACGGTGGTGAAGAGGTTCTGGTATTGCGCCATGGTGTTCTCCTGGGTTTACTTCAGAGGCCACTGGGCCCAGATCGGCATGTTCAGCCACCAGCCCCACCACTCGGGCCAGCCACGGCTCCAGAACGGGCCGCTGATGACGATGCACAGCGCGCTGAACAGCACCGCGGCCAGCGCGAGGAACAGGCCCAGACGGTGGATGCCCAGGGTGCCCACCGAGTAGCCGATGATGTCGCGGAAGAACGTGTCTTCGTGTTCGGGTGTCTTGACCGTCTCGCCGGGCGCCGGGTTGGTGGCCGAGAGCACCAGGGCGCCGTGCAGCGACAGGGCGAAGGTGGTGGCGAAGAAGAAGCTCACCGCGATCATGTGCGCCGGGTTGTAGTGGAAGTGCAGGTACTGGTAGCCCACGTTGGACACCCAGTCCAGGTGGCTGAAGATGCCGTAGGGGAAGCCGTGGCCCCAGGCGCCCAGCAGCACCGGGCGGATGACGACCAGCGTCACATAGGCCAGGATGGCGACGCTGAACGCGGCCGGCACGTGGTAGCCCATGCCGAGTTTTCGGCAGATCTCCACTTCGCGCAGGGCCCACGACACGAAGGCGCCGATGGCACAGACGGTGATGAGCTGCCACAGGCCGCCTGCCATCAGCGGCGCGAAGCGCAGGCCGTACGACAGGTCGGGGGGCGCGATGCTGATCTGCCAGAGGTTCCAGGTCGGCCCTTGCGAGGCCCCCCAGAGGATCATGGCGGTGCCCAGGAACGCGAAGAACAGCGTGGTGACACCGAAGAAGCCGACGTAAAAGGGCCCCACCCAGAAGTCGAACAGGTCACCGCCAACCAGTGTTCCGCCTCGAACCCGGTACTTCTTTTCAAAATTGAGCATGGCCATGGTGCGGCCCTCCTGACTCAGGTGGATTTAGGACGTCAACGCAAAGGAATGGGGGAGGGGCGTAGGTGCTGCGCTGCGCACAGCGCGCAGTCGCAGCATCTGCACACCTCGTGCGACGTTCAGGACGTCGCCGAAGGCACAGCCGATGGCATCGGGGCGAGTTGCGCCGCCGCGGCTGCCGGGGCCTTTTTCGGGCCGTCGAGCCAGTTGAACTTGTTGGTGCTCAACAAGATCAGGTGAATCATGGCCGCGAGCGCAAACAGGAACACTGCCTGGGCAACCATGGTGCGAAGGGGGTCGAAAAGACGCCAGATTCTCCACATGATGTTTTCTCCTTAAATCAGTTGGGACATGACGGTGTAAACCGCGGCATGCACGCCCGAGAAGATGCTGGTTTTGTGCTCAGCGCCAGGCAGCCACTGCTGCCAATGCAAGCCGACCAGACGGCCCAGCATCGCAACCGACAGCAACAGCACAAAGCACGGGGCAAAAACCAGGACAAACGAAAGCTTGTCGTCCCGGTGAGTGGGCTTATGGGTTTCATAAGACACGACGTTCATGGCAGTTCTCCGATCATGAAAAGTGAAGCCGGTCTTGACTCAGAGCCAGGGCCGCCAGAACCACACGAGCGCATGGGCGACCACGGCGATGGCCGTGAACCCGATGAAGCCCTGGATGTAGTACTGGTGGAACTCCTGAGCTTCCTCGTCTGTCAGGCCGGAAATCGATGTCCGCGTTGCCATACGAATGCTCCTTCTCAAAAAGGCCGTGAGGCCTGCGTTGCGCCCGACCCGCGCAACATGGGCAGCCGCAGCGAGATGCCACGACATGGGGGTGGTCCGGCCGGGTGGCCAGGGTCCGAATGGGGTGTGAAGAACAGAGCGCTCATGCCGGCGCTCCCAGACCGAGTTCCAGGCCTGCGGTGTTCACATGGGTTTCGTTCACAGCGGCTTCACCGCTGTCGCGGGCACGCTGTTCGGCGGTGTCGCGCAGCCGCTTGGCCACCGAGATCTGCACCAGCACCGGCTGGTTCGAGATCAGGGCGTGCAGGCGGGTCTGGGCGCTGTCTTCCCAGGGCGTGGCCAGGCCGGCCGCCGCGCCACGCGCCAGCGTCGGGTCGACCTTGTCCATCTCGGTGCCCAGCGGCAGGATGTGGAACAGCGCATCGAACAGCGCGTTGCACACTTCCTGGATCAGGTAGGTCGCGCCGCTGTAGCCCATGAACGGCGTGCCGGTGTGGCGGCGGATGATGGCGCCCGGGAACGAGGCCGGGATGAAGGCCGCGCGCATGGGGCCTGTGCTGCCCGCCTCGGCCAAATACATGCGCTCGTTGAAGCTGCCGAACAGGATCAGCGGCGTCTGCGTCTTCACCATTTCGCGCACCGCCGCGTTGTCGGTTTTTTCACCGGCCTTGCGCGAGACCGCGAAGCGGCAGGGCAGGCCCATCTCGGCTTCCAGGAAGTGCTGCAGGCCGCGCGCGTAGGTGCCGTTGGCCACCACCGCAAAACTGGCGGTGGCAAAAAAGTCTTGCGTGACCGAGCGCCACAGGTCCCACACCGGCTTGATGGTGGTGTGCTTCTCGCGCTGGATGAAGGGTTCCGGGTCCAGGCCCAGCAGTTCGCCCAGCGTGCGCAGGAATTTGGTGGTGCTGTGCAGGCCGATGGGGGCCTGCAGATACGGTCGGTCCAGGGCTTCGCACAACATGCGGCCGAACTCGCGGTACATGCAGATGTTCACGTCGGCCTCGACCAGGCGCGAAACTTCAGACAGGTGGCTGCCCAGCGGGAACACCAGGTTGATCTCGGCGCCGATGCCCTGCACCAGGCGGCGGATCTCGGCCAGGTCGCTGGCGCTGTTGAACACGCCGTAGCTCGGGCCGATGATGTTGACGCGCGGCTTCTCGCCAGCGGGGCGTTCGGCCAGCGGCTTGCGCGCCGGTACCTTCTTCATGCCGTATTCGCTCCAGAGCCAGAACATCGCGCGGTCGGCGCATTGCCACTGGTCTTCGTCGATGGTGCGCGGCAGGAAGCGCATGAGGTTCGTGCCTTCGGGCGTCACGCCGCCGCCGATCATCTCGGCAATCGATCCGGTGACGACGACGGCGGGCAGCTCGGGGTCGAGCACCGCGTGGGCGCGCTTCATCGAGCCCTCGGTGCCTTCGCGGCCCAGCTGCTCTTCGGCCAGGCCGGTGACGACGATGGGCAGCTCGTGCGGCGGCAGCGCATCGGTGTAGTGCAGCACGCTGGTGACCGGCAGGTTCTCGCAGCCCACTGGGCCGTCGATCACCACCTGCAGGCCCTTGATGGCGGTGAACACGTAAACCGCACCCCAGTAGCCGCCAGCGCGGTCGTGGTCAAGCACCAACATCTTGTGCCTCCCGCTTCTTGGCGGCCTTCTCGTTGAGGCGCCGCATTTCCTTGCGGAAGTTCGGGAAGGGCTTGGGCACGTCTTCCCACACACCGGCTTCGTCGCCCTGGCCGACACCGCCGAAGAATTCTTTCATCGCGTTGAAACGGTGCTGGTTGCCCATGGCGGCGTTGACCACCTGGATCAGCGATCCCGCACCGGCCACGCCCATCAGCGGGCGGGCGGAAATCAGGTTGGTGTAGTACAGGGCCGGCACGCAGGCTTCCTTGGCGGCCTGCACCACCGGTGTGGTGCCGATGGCCAGTTGCGGCTGGTACTCGTGCAGCGCGTCGAGGTCGTTTTCCAGCGAGGCGCGGAACTGCACCTGCACGCCTTTGGCGCGCAGCCATTCGGCGTCGTGAGCATTCCACGGCGTGGCCGGGCAGGCCGAGCCGACGTAGCGCAGGTCGGCGCCGCATTCGACCAGCAGGCGGCCCACCAGCAGCTCGGAACCTTCGTAGCCGCTGAGCGTGATGCGGCCGTTGATCTTCTGCTGCGACAGCACGCCGCGTATCGCCCCGAGGGTCTGGTTGCGCGCGGTGTCGATCAGCGCCTGCGACACGCCGGTCGCCTGGCCAATGGCGCCCAGCCAGTGATGTGTGCCGTCCACGCCGACCGGTGCCGAGCCCACGATGGGGCGGCCCGCGGCCTGGAACTCGCGGATGCTGGCGGTGTAGAACGGGTGGATGGCGGCCACCGC
>NZ_JBPCSJ010000529.1:0-9064 GCF_051007235.1 Hydrogenophaga sp.
AACAGTCCGCAGCTCGAACTCTTCCGCAAGAAGGGCATCGAGGTGCTGCTGATGACCGACCGCGTGGACGAGTGGGCGCTGTCCTTCCTGCACGAGTTCGACGGCACGCCGCTGCAGAGCGTGGCCAAGGGCGCGGTGGACCTGGGCGAGCTGCAGGACGAGGAAGAGAAGAAGGCGGCCGAGCAGGCGGCCGAGAGCTTCAAGCCGGTGCTCGACCAGCTCAAGGAGGCCCTCAAGGACAAGGCGCAGGACGTGCGCGTGACCACCCGCCTGGTCGATTCCGCCGCCTGCCTGGTGGTGGGCGAGGGCGAACTCTCCAGCCAGCTCACCCGCATGCTCAAGGCCGCGGGCCAGCAGGCGCCGGACGTCAAGCCGGTGCTGGAGGTCAACGCCGAGCACCCGCTGGTGAAAAAGCTCGACGGTTCGGCCCATTTCGACGACCTGGCCCATATCCTGTTCGACCAGGCCTTGCTGGCCGAAGGCGGCCTGCCGGACGATCCGGCGGCGTATGTGAAACGCGTCAACGCGCTGCTGCTGGCGTGACGTCCTTGGCCGCCGGGCGGCGTGTCCGTCCTGCGGTCGCACCTTGGTGGGGCTGCCGGGTCACAATGTGTCGACCCGCTGTCTGTGTCGCCCAGGAGTCCCCACCATGTCCGCCCACTCCCCGTCTCGTGTGTTCGCCCCCAACCGCTGGGCAGCCTTGGCGCTGGCCGCTGCCCTGTCGGGCTGCTCGTCCATGGGCGTGGGCATCGGCATCCCCATCGGACCGTTCTCCATCGGTGTCGGCGTGGGTTCGGGCGGGGTGAACCTGGGCGTGGGCACCAGCGTCGGCCCGGTCGGTGTGGGCGTCGGGGTCAACCAGGATGGCAAGGTCGGCGTGGGTGCCGGCGTGGGCGTGAGCGCGCCGATCGGCAACAGCGACGCGCGCATCGGGGTCGGCGTGGGCACCAGCACCACCGTCTACGACCCCAACGAGAAAAAATAAGAGCGCGCAGGCGCGGCGGGCCGCTGCTCACCGACGGGTGTTCCGGTGCTGCGCCGGCCAGGGGCCGCCACCCCGGGGGTCCGGTTGTGACTAAACTCACGCTCAGGGACTACATTCAGGGGCTGGCCGACAAGGCCCCACGCCGACTGCTCATCCACCGTGCAATTCCAGCGCCCCTTCGATCCCGTCGTCACCTTCCGCAACAGCCAGGGCGAAGCCGCGCGCGGCACGCTGACCAGCCTGCAGCGCCGGTCGCTGGTGATGGAGGTCTACAACCCCTACTCCATCGTCCAGGTCAGCGAGGTGCTCAGCGACCTGAGCATCCGATCGGGCGATCGCAGCATCTACAAGGGCAAGGCGGTGGTGGTCAGCCTGCTCAACACCGGCCTGATGGCGGTGGTCTCGCTGACGCTGATCGACGAGTGGAACGACCTGGGGGTGATCGACCACAGCTCGCGCAGCGTGTCCGAAGCGGTGGGGCGTTTCGTCCAGGAATGGGAATCCCGCCCGCGCATCAGCGAGGCCTACCAGGTGGTGGTGAACGACCTGCGCGCCTACTTCGCCGAGGTCACGCGCTGGCTGGACCAGGCCGACATCACCGCCGGTCTGCCGCGCGATGTGCACGGCCGCGTGCGCGACGAGGTGTTCTACGAGATCGCCCGGCCGCTCATGGCGACGGTGAGAGAGTATCTGTTGCGTTTCGAAGCCGAGGCTGCCAAGGTACCGCCCGAACTGGAGCCGGCCCACCGGGCCTTCGCACAGGCGGCCATCCACCCGCTGGTGCTGCGCGCGCCCTTCGTGTACCGCACCTTCGCCAAGCCGCTGGGCTATGCGGGCGATTACCAGATGGTCAACCAGATCCTGGGCGACCCGCGCGAAGGGCCCAGCACCTACTTCGAGCTGGTGAACTTCATCTTCCTGCAGTCCAGCGTGTCGCAGGCGCACCGCAACCGGGTCGACATCCTGCTCGAACGTCTGCAGACCCTGGCGGCCCAGGCGCGCACGCAGGGCCGTCCGCTGCGCGTGCTCAACGTCGGTTGCGGACCGGCGGGCGAGCTGCAGCGCCTGTCGGCGTTCGACCAGCCGCTGGACCACCTGGACGTGACGCTGATGGACTTCAGCGATGAAACCCTGCTCTACACCAGCCAGCGCCTGATCGAGGTGGCCAACGCCGCCGGGCGCACGCCGCTGCAGGTGACGCTGCGCCACGAGTCGGTGCACCAGCTGCTCAAGCGCAGCTCGCGCGAGCAGGATGTGCCGCTGGAAGAGCAGTACGACTACATCTACTGCGCCGGCCTGTTCGACTACCTGGCCGACAAGGCCTGCGCGCGCCTGATCGCCTACTTCGACCGCCACTTGCGGCCCGGCGGCACGGTGCTGGTCACGAACGTGCACCAGTGCAACCCGGAGCGGTTCTGGATGGAGCACTTCATGGAGTGGTACCTGATCTACCGCGATGAAAAGGGCCTGGCGCAGCTGTTCCCGTCCACGCTGCCCGGGGTCAAGACCTACACCGATGCGACCGGCGTGAATCTGTTCGCCGAAGCGGTCAAGCCCCTGTGATGCCGCGGCATGAGCACTGAGCCGACCACCAGCCCGTTGCAGGTCTCATACGCAGAGACCATGCACCAGCATCTGGTGTACTACAGCCGCATCACCTGCGTGCTGGCCATGGCGCTGATCGGTGGCGGCGTGGGGTTGGACCTCGCGTTCTACCCGGAGCACGCCTTGCCGTTTGGCATGGCCCGGTTGCTGGTGGTCGCGCTCATCGGGCTGGCCTTGTGGAGTTACCAGCGCCCCTGGGGGCTGCGCCACGTGCGTGGCCTCACGTACTTCTGGATCGCGCTGCCGCAAGTGATGATCGCGTGGATGATTTTTGCCACCGACGGCGAAGCGTCCATCTATTTCGTGGGGCTCACGCTGGCCGTGTCGGGCATCAGCATCTTTCTGCCGCTGACCTTGCGCGAGGCCCTGGCCTTCAGCGTGTTCACCATGGCGGCCTACATCGCGGCCTGTGTGCTGCGCCCGGCGGGTGTGCAGCAGTGGCCCGTGCTGATCGGGCAGTCGATCTTCATTCTGTTCTTTTCCATCATTGCCTTCACGGTGTCGGTGTACGGTGAGCGTCAGCGCCGCCAGACCTATGTCCTGCAGACCGAGGTGCAGCGCCAGAAGGACGAACTGCTGGCGCAGAACAAGGCGCTGGCCGAGATCAAGGGCCAGCTGCTGCAGCGCGAAAAAATGGCGGCGCTGGGCACGCTATCGGCCGGCCTGCTGCACGAGCTGAACAACCCGGTGAACTACAGCCTCATGGCCATCAACATGGCGCAACAGCTGCCGCCGGCCAGGACCGACGAGCTGCTGGCCGAGAGCCTGACCGATGCCAAGGAGGGCATGTCGCGCGTGCAGGCCATCGTTTCTGACCTCAAGACCTTTGCCTACCAGAAGCCGGGCGACAACAGCCTGCGCCCCTTTTTGCTGGAGCAGGCCATCCGCTCGGCGCTGCGCCTGGCGGGGCACGAACTCAAGGGTGTGCAGGTGGCGGTGGAGCAGCCACAGGACACGCACGTGCTGGGCGACGAGCCCGCCATCATCGGTGTGCTCATCAACCTGTTCAGCAACGCCGCGCTGGCGCTGCAGCGCGCGGGGCGCGAGCAGCCGCGCATCGATGTGCGGGTGACCGAGTCGGGCGACCGGCTGCGGGTGGCCGTGCGCGACAACGGGCAGGGCATCCAGCCAGAGCACATCGGCCGCGTGTTCGAACCCTTTTTCACCACGCGCGACGTGGGCGCCGGTCTGGGCCTGGGGCTGAGCGTGAGCTACGGCATCGTGCAGCGCCACGGCGGCGTGCTGGCGGTGGAGAGCACACCCGGCGCCTGGACCGAATTCACCTTCGACCTGCCGAGGCCCGCATGAAGCCCGAGATGCCCGTCACCCTGGTCCCGCCCTGCACCGACGCTGCGCACGGCGCGGCACGTGCCGTGCTGCTGGTGGACGACGAGCCGCAGGCCCGCAAATGGTTTGCGCGCGTGTACGGCGACGAATTCGTGGTGCTGCAGGCGGCCGACGCCCGGGCGGCGCTGGATCTGCTGGAGCTGCGTGCCCCCGAGGTGGCGGTGCTGCTGAGCGACCACCGCATGCCGGGTGAGGACGGCGTGCAACTGCTGACCCAGGTGCGTGAGCGCCACCCGCACATCGTGCGGCTGCTGTTCACCGCGTACGCCGACAAGGACATGGCGCTGGCCGCGGTCAACCAGGGGCAGGTGCAGCGCATCCTGGAAAAACCGCTGGACGAGGCGCTGATGCGCGCGGCCTTGCGCGACGCCCTGGCCGAGAGCCTGCGCGCTGCGCGCGATCGCCTGCTGCTGGAGCGCCGCGCCGCGGCCCTGCGCGAGACCCTGGGTTTTCTGGCGCACGAGGTGAGCACGCCACTGGCCACGGTGCGCGGCTACCTCACGGCCATGCGCGAGCGGCACGAGGCCGCCCCGCCCGACGACCCCGCGCTGGCCTACCTGGCGCAGCGCCGCCCGGGCGAGGTGCTGCACCTGATCGAGGCCGCGCAGCGCCGCGCCGACTACGCGCAGTCGCTGGTGTCCACCTTCGTGCAGTCGGCCCGCGACGCGTGGCAGCCCGACGCCAGCGTGCGGCTGCGCGCCAGCGAACTGGTGGGCGCCCTGCGCGACGACTACCCGTTTGAAGCCGATGAGGCGCCCTGGTTGCGCTGGGAGCTGGCCGCCGACTTCCATTTGCCGGGTCGGCGCGACCTGCTGTATCTGGTGTTGTGCACCCTGTTGAAAAACGCGCTGCTCGCGTTGCGCCAGCAGACCCCTTCCGCGCCCTGCGTGCGCGTGGTGCTCGATTGCGCGGCGGCGCTGCCCGGCCTGCCGCCGCAGCCGAGCATCGCCGTCATCGACAACGGCCCCGGCATCGCCCCCGAGCTGCTGGCCCGCCTCACCCGCGAGCCGGTGACCACGCGCGCCGCGGCGGGTGGCAACGGCATGGGCCTGCTGTTTGGCCACCGCGTGATGAGTTCGCTCGGCGGCGCGCTGGTGGTCAGCTCCACACCCGGACAGGGCACTACGGTGCGCCTGCATTTCCCGTTGGAAGACGCCTGAGACCCGCTGGGTGCAGGTGAACACATGAAAAGGAGCGGCCCATGAAGCCCGACAAGATTCTGTTTGTGGACGACGAGGCCATGGCGCTGAAGTACTTCGAGCGCCTGGTCGGTCCGCTGGCACCGGTGATCACCGCACCGTCGGTCGAGGAGGGCAAGGCCATCCTGCGCGCACGCGGTGCCGAGATCGCGGTGCTGGTGAGCGACCAGCGCATGCCCGGCGAACGCGGCAACGAACTGCTGCGCCACGCGCGTGAGCACCACCCGCACATCGTGCGGATGCTGACCACCGCCTACTCCGAGCTGGGCGAGGCGATCGAGGCGATCAACAGCGGCGAGATCTTCCGCTACATCAACAAACCCTGGGAGCTCGACAGCCTGCGCGCCGACCTGAAGCAGGCGCTGGAGCTGGCCGAGCTGCGCAACGAGCGCAACGAACTGCTGCGCGACAAGCTGCTGGCGCAGCAAAGCCAGCTGCTGTCCAACCGCCTGGGCACGTTGCTGATGCTGGGGGCGGCGCTGCTGGCCGATGCCAAGGCCCACGAGCCGGCGGTCTACCAGTTCGCCCAGGCCGCGCTGCTGTGCCGACCGGTCGACCCCGAAGTGGACTGGCACCGCTGGGAACACGCCGACCTGCTGCAGGCCGAGGCGCAGCGGGGCGCAGCCATCGCCATGCACCTGCGCCGCTGGCTGCAGGACCTGGGGCCGCGCGTGGACGGCGATGCCGCGCTGACGGTGCTGGCCAAGGTGGTGGGGGGTGAATTGCGCGAGGGCGCGGTGTGGGTGCGCGAAACCGCGCCCTTGACCGCGCTGCTGACGGCGCCGGCCGGCGCCGCCGTGACGCACGGCCAGTGCGCCTGGCTGGCCTGGCTGCTGTGGCAGGGCGGCGCTGCGCAGCTGAGCGTGGACGCTGGCGGCTTCAGCATCCGCCCGGTGGCCGCCGTCATGCTCAGCGGCGACTGGCTGGCCGCGGTGATGGAGCGTTTCCGCCCCACCACCACCTGACGGGATCAGGCCAGCGAGATCGTCACGTCGATGTTGCCGCGCGTGGCGTTCGAGTACGGGCAGACCTGGTGGGCGGTGTCCACCAGGACCTGGGCCTGGGCGCGGTCCATGCCGGGCAGGTGCACCGTCAGGCGCGCGGCGATGCCGTAGGCCTGGCCGACCGGGCCCAGGTCCACCTCGGCGTCCACCGCCACGTCGGCGGGCACGGCCAGCTTCATCTTGCCGGCCACCGCCTTGATGGCGCCAATGAAGCAGGCCGAATAACCGGCCGCGAACAGCTGCTCGGGGTTGGTGCCGTTGCCGGGTGCGCCGGGCGGGGTGTGCGTCACGGCCAGGCGGCCGTCGTCGGACTTGGAGGCGCCGTCGCGGCCACCGGTGGTGTGGGTGCGGGCGGTGTAGAGGACTTTGTCGAGGGAGGCCATGGTGGTTCCTTAGGGTGGGTGCTTCGTCGAAGCGGGGTGAAAAGGGGATCAGGCGGTCAGGCGGTCGCGCAGGGCCTGCACCTGGCGGGTGAGCGCCAGGGCCTCGCTCACGTCGCACTGCGAGGCTTGCAGCACGCAACCGGGGATGCGCCGGGCGCGGGTCTTGAGTGCGCGGCCGGCGGCCGTGAGGCGGATCAGCACGCGGCGTTCGTCGGCCGCATCTCGCAGGCGGGACAACAGGCCGGCGCCCTCCAGGCGCTTGAGCAGCGGCGTCAGCGTGCCGGAGTCCAGGCTCAGCCGTTCGCCCAGCTCGGACACGGTCAGGCCGTCGCGTTCCCACAGCACCAGCAGCGCCAGGTATTGGGGGTAGGTCAGGCCCAGTTCGTCGAGCAGCGGCTTGTACAGCTTGGTCATGGCCAGCGAGGCCGAATACAGCGCGAAGCACAGCTGGTTGTCCAGCAGCAGGGCCTGTTCGGACAGTGTGGCGGGGGTGTTGCGTGTGACCATGGGCTGAACTGTAGAGATCAATTCAATTGTGTGCAATTGAATTGCCAAAAACCTTTAAGAGGGTGTGGTCATGCCGGAGCGAGATGTCTGATCCAGGGCACCGCGGAACCGGCTTTGCCGGGCCGCCAGTGCCGCCCCCTGGGGGGTGACGGGCGAAGCCCGGCGCGGGGGGGGGGTCAACCCACCAGTGGCGGGTTCTGCATCTCTTCGATCTGCTCGACCAGCATGTCCACCTGGCCCTGCCAGTAGTCGCGGCTGCCGAACCAGGGAAAGTTGATCGGGAAGGCCGGGTCGTCCCAGCGCCGTGCGATCCAGGCGCTGTAGTGCACCAGGCGCAAGGTGCGCAGCGGCTCGATCAGCGCCAGCTCGCGGCGGTCGAAGTCGCGCACCTGTTCGTACCCGTCGAGCAGGGCGCCCAGTTGCTGGTTCTGCTGGCGCCGGTCGCCCGACAGCAGCATCCACAGGTCCTGCACCGCGGGGCCCATCCGGGCGTCGTCCAGGTCCACGAAATGCGGGCCGGCGCCAGGGTGCCCGTCGGGCGTCCAGAGGATGTTGCCGGGGTGGCAGTCGCCGTGCAGGCGCAGGCGGCGGATGCCATCGGTTTCGGGCGACCCCGCCGCGCGCAGCACCGGGTGCGTTTCGATCAGCGACAGCGCTTCGGTCAGCGCGGCTTGCCAGGCGCTTTGCACCTCGGGCGCCACCATGCGGTGGTCGAGCAGCCAGTCGCGCGGTTCGTGGGCGAAGCCGGCCGCGTCCAGCACGGGCCGCGCTTCAAACGGGCGCGCTGCGCCCACGGTGTGCAGGCGGCCCAGGAAGCGGCCGATCCATTCCAGCACCTCGAAATCGTCCAGCTCGGGCCGGCGGCCACCCCGGCGCGGGCTGACGGCAAAGGCAAAACCATCGAAGTGGTGCAGCGTCTGCCCGTTCACCACCAGCGGTGGCACGGCGGGCACCTCGGCGGCCACCAGGTCGGCGGCGAAGGCGTGTTCTTCGGCGATCTGCGCGTCGCTCCAGCGGTCCGGCCGGTAGAACTTGGCCACCACCTGGCCGTGGCCCTCGAAGGGGTTATCGAGGTGCGCCTGGTAGACGCGGTTTTCAAAACTGTTGAGCGCCGACAGCCGCCCGTCGCCCCACAGGCCGATGCTGGCCAGCGCGTCCTGCACCACATCGGGCGTGAGGCGGGCAAAAGGGTGGGCTTGCGGCTGGGCCGCGGGGGCGTCGGGCGTCTCGTTCATGGCGCGATTGTGACCCCCACGCCGTGCCAGAATCGGCGCATGACGCGCTCCCGACGCGCCCGCATCCACCTCATCCGCCGGGGTCTGCTCTATTCGCTGGGGCTGTGCCTGCTGATCCTGCTGATCGGGGGCATCGGCTTCTGGTGGCTGGAGCCGGGCATTCACACTTTGCAGGACGGCCTCTGGCTGGCCTTCACCACCGCCGCCACCGTGGGTTATGGCGACCTGGTGCCGCGCACCAGCGTGGGCCGTGCTTTTTCGGTGCTGGTCGTGCTGCTGGGGCTTGCGGTGCTGTCTCTGGTGACGGCGTCGCTGGCCGCCCTGTTCGTGGAGCAGGAGGTGGAGCAGGAAGAGCGACAGATTGAACGTGAACTGATGCGCGAACTGCACGCCCTGCGGCGCCAGGTGAGCGCCTTGCAAGACCGGCTGGACCGCGCCCACGGCGCCAACCCGCCCCCACAGGAACCCCAGTGAAACCCCAGAAAACCCTGCAGGAACAGCTGCCCGAACTGCGCGAAGGCCAGTCGGTGGAACTGCTCAAGGAACTGCACATCCTCACCCGCGAGGGCAAGCTCAACCAGGACACCCGGCGCAAGCTCAAACAGGTCTACCACCTGGTGCAGTTCATCGAGCCCCTGCTGGCCGAGGTGCTGAAAGACCGCGGGGACGTGACCCTGGCCGACCACGGCGCTGGCAAGTCCTACCTCGGCTTCATCCTGTACGACCTGTTCTTCAAGAGCAAAGCGGTCGGGCACGTGTACGGCGTGGAGTCGCGCGCCGAACTGGTGGAGAAGTCGCG
>NZ_JBPCSJ010000530.1:0-7752 GCF_051007235.1 Hydrogenophaga sp.
GCCCAGTTCGCGGCACTGGGTGAAGCTGTTCTTGATGGAGTTGGAGCCGCCCGTGAGGTGCATGCCAAACATCGGGTCGGCATAGGCCATGTCGTTGGTGCCGAGCTGGCTGCGCACCTTGGACCAGTCGGCGTCCAGCTCTTCGGCCAGCACCATGGGCAGCGCGGTCTGCACGCCCTGACCGAATTCCAGCCGGTTGACGGTGACGGTCACCGTGCCATCGGCCGCGATGGCGACGAAGGCGCCGGGCATCTGCGTCGGTTTGAGCGCTGCGGCGGGAGCGGCCGTGCCCTGCGCCTGCGACAGCAGCGGGAACACGCCCAATGCGAAGCCGCTGGCGGCGCCAAGCTTGAGGAAGCTGCGGCGCGGCAGTTCGGCCACGGCGGGGGCGTCGGCGGAGGTGGTGGCCTCACGCGCCAGCATCAGCTGCAGGGCGCGCGGGAGTTCGTGGGGGGCAATGGCGTTGAACAT
The DNA here is from genome assembly GCF_051007235.1 of Hydrogenophaga sp. GTDB lineage: Bacteria > Pseudomonadota > Gammaproteobacteria > Burkholderiales > Burkholderiaceae_C > Hydrogenophaga. The sequence continues at coordinate 472 of NZ_JBPCSJ010000530.1, forward strand.
GGTGTTGTCTCCTTCAGGCCAGGGCACGGGCGGCATCGGCCACGGCGGCACGGATGCGGGCGTAGGTGCCACAGCGGCAGACGTTGCCGGCCATGGCGGCGTCGATGTCGGCGGCGCTGGGCTGTGCACCCTTGGGCAGTGACTTCAGGAAGGCGGTGGCGCTCATGATCTGACCGCTCTGGCAGTAGCCGCACTGGGCCACGTCGTGCTTCACCCAGGCGTCGCGCACGGCCTTGCCGACGCGGTCGTCACCGGCGGTGACGGCTTCGATGGTGGTGATCTGCTTGCCCGCCACACTGGCGATGGGCGTGACGCAGGAGCGCACGGCCTGGCCATCGACGTGCACGGTACAGGCGCCACACAGCGCCGCGCCGCAACCGAACTTGGTGCCGGTCAGACCCAGCGTGTCGCGCAGGGCCCAGAGCACGGGCGTGGCGGGATCGACGTCCAGCCGCTGGCTGCGGCCGTTGACTTGCAAGGTGGTCATGGTTTCTCCTGAGGGTGTTGTGTGGGGACCGCGAACGGCGCAGTGTGGCGCCGAACGCAGGGCCCGCGCTAGCCAGAACCTGCGCGATGCTTGCCCATTCCTGCGACACCCCGGCACAAACCGGCCAGCCCCGATACCATGCGCTGCTGCTGTCCAGACCCGCCCCACCATGCCCGATCCTTCCACCCCTGAGGCCCTCCACGCGCCCCGTGCCTCGCTGGCGCGGCGCATCCTGAACAAGGCCAGCGGCAACGGCATGTTCCAGCCGTCCGAGATCCCCGGGCTGATGTTCATGCGCCTGGACGAGCCGGCCCTGAACAGCTGCAGCGTCTACGAACCCTGCGTCGCCGTCATCGTGCAGGGCAGCAAGCGCGTGGTGCTGGGCGATGAAAGCCTGAGCTACGGTGAAGACCGTTACCTCATCACCTCGATGGACCTGCCGGTCAAGACCGCGCTGATGCAGGCCAGCCCCGAACGCCCCTACCTGGCCGTGGCCCTGCGGCTGGACTGGCGCGACATCGCGTCGCTGATGCTGGAGACGCCCCCGGCCACGACCCGCCGGCCCGAACCCGACAGCCGCGCCATGACCACCGGCGCACTGACAGCGCCGCTGCTCGAAGCCTTCGACCGGCTGCTGGCCCTGCTCGACCAGCCCGCCGACATTCCCGCGCTGGCGCCGCTGATCCGGCGCGAGATCCACTACCGGCTGCTGGCCGGCGAAGCGGGTGCGCGGCTGCGCCAGATCGCCACCGTGGACACGCAAAGCCACCAGGTGGCGCGCGCCATCGCGCAGCTCAACGCCCGCTTTGCCGAACCGCTGCGGGTGGAGGCGCTGGCGCGCGAATCGGGCATGAGCCCGACCACTTTCCACCACCACTTCAAGTCGCTCACCGCCATGAGTCCGCTGCAGTACCAGAAGCAGCTGCGCCTGACCGAGGCGCGCCGGCTGATGCTGTCCGAGCGGCTGGACGCGGCGACCGCTGCCTTCCGCGTGGGCTACGAAAGCCCGTCCCAGTTCAGCCGCGAATACCGGCGGCTGTTCGGCGCTCCGCCGTCGCGCGACATGGCCGACCTGCGCTGGCAGCCCCAGGCCGAGGCCGCCTGAGCGGGCGTCACAGGCTGCGGTGCTGCCGCAACCCGGGGCGCAGCGCGTAGCGGGTGAGCGCGTCCAGCGCTTCCACCTCGACCTGGGCGCGCCGGCCACCGTAGACCTCGGCCTGGAGCCAGGCCAGTTCATCGGCCAGCGCGGCTTCGCTGCCCAGGCTGCAGAACCAGACCTTGCCCTCGCCGTCCCAGCGGTAGCCGCGGGCCTTGAGCTTGTCCTTGCTGTCGAACGGCGAGCCGGTGGCGCGCAGCTTGAAGCTCGGCCGCCCGGCGGCGGCCATCAGGCGCTGCAGGCCGTTGACCTGCCCATCGCCGCCGTGTTCACCCACGCGCTGGCTCAGCACTTGCAGCAGGGCGTGGCAGTCCACCAGGGCGCGGTGCGCGTCGTAGAACCAGCCCTGGTCCTGCGCCAATGCACTGAGCTTGGCCGACTCGGCGCCCAAGGCTCTCCAGTCGATGTCGGCGAACGAGCAGGCCCAGGGCTTGTGGGCAAAGCCGGGAAAACGCGCCTCGACAAACGGCCGGTCGAAGCCGGCGTTGTGCGCCACCACCAGGTCGGCCCGGTCGACCAGGGCCTGCACCTGCGCGTCGTCCAGCCGCTGGCCGCGCACCATCTCGTCGCTGATGCCGGTGACCTGTTTCGCCACCTCGGGGATGGGCATGCCCGGGTCTTCGAACCCCTCAAAGGTGTCCACCGGGCCGAAGGGCTGACCGGTGGCCACGTCCACCTGCACCAGCAGCATCGCCAGTTCGATGATCTTGTCGCTGGCGTGGGACAGGCCGGTGGTTTCGGTGTCGAGCACCAGCACGCGCTGCACGCCCGCGGGGTGGCTGGCCGGCGCCGGGCCGTGGTCGAGCGTGGGCACCAGGCGGCGCAGCACGCGGTAGTCGGGGTGCGCATCCAGCTGCCGGGCCATGTCTTCGGGCGTCGGTCCTGCGGTGGCAGCCGTCGAGGGTGGGACGGCCTCGACGGGAGGCGCCTTGGGCGGGTCGAAATCGAAGCTGAATTGACTCATGGAGACCGGCCGGTGGGGACGCTGCTGTCGCGGAGATCGGGCGTTGGCGGGGGAAGCCCGCTGAAATGCCGATCCGGAAACAGCAAAGCCGTTGGGGTCAACGGCTTTGAAAGGGTGGTGCGGCTGGCGTGGCTTCGGAGAGTAGAAAAATCGATCAACATGTTGATGCAGCAAACCACATCACGCTCTGTTCCTAGGGACTAAACGCTCCTAGTTGATTGATTCTCCAAGATTTTTCGCCAACCAGCCGTGACAGCAAGTTTGTTAACGTTGGGCCGATTGTCACACCCTTCCGCCAAAAAACCGATGATCTCGCCCTCCGTACAGCTCGACCCTTGGTCTCATGTATCGCACCTGGGGGCCGCCGCAGGGCTCCGCGGACCTTGTGTACTGGCCAATTCAAACGGGTGACCACGAGATTCTGCTCGTCAGCCGTCAAGCTCTTGACCCTTCCTCTTCATTGAAATGCTCAGGCGCTCACGGGTAGCCTGGACCTCGATCTGGTCGCGAAGGGCGGTGAAGTATTCCCGCATCTGTTCGAGCGACGGAGGCAGATCCAACAAGGACTCGTAGCCTTCGTCGTCAGCGTTCGGGCTGGCCTGGCACAGCCGCATCATGGCGATGTCGAACTTGGCCGGTACGCCAACGGATTCAAAGGTTCGAAGAATCTCGATGGGTTGTGCGATGCCTCGCTGGAGCATCACGTACAAGTCCAGCCAGTCCCGGCTCTTGGATCGATCCGCGCAGGCCAGGCATTTGAGCCGGAAGATTTCTTCGACAGTAGCCACCCTGAGCGCAGCTTCTGTTGTTGCCCCCAGAAAATGCCGCACCTCCCGTTCTGGCGCTACCAGCGTCAGTTTCACCGTCCCGGCGGCGATGTAGTTGCGCTGGTAGTCGAGCAGAGATAACCCGCTTTCGTTGAACTCTTCAATGGCGGCGGCGCTGTCGTTCGCCGCCAGCGGTATGTCGCGTTCGTCGAGCCAACGGTGCAGACCCGCCACGCGGCCTTCAGGAAGGCGGGATGCGGGCCACATGAAATCCAGATCCTCGCTGATGCGGTGCCCCAGGTGCATGGTCAGGGCCGTGCCACCCACCAGCACAAAACCTCGCATGGCGGGGCACGCCTGGAGCACCTCCCAGAGCCGTTGCGTGTCAGGCCGCAGCACGCGACCGACCTTGTCGGATGTTGCTCAAGATGCGCTCGACCTGGCTGACCTGGTGAGTGCCGAGACCCGCCTCAGAGCGGGTGACCAGGTCACGCCATTCCGTGGTCACGCGTTCGACGCCGTAGATGGCGCAAGCCTCCAGCACCACGGTGAAACTGCCCCTGTGCAGCGCCGCGCGAATGAGAGCGGCATCGGAAATGCCATCTGGGTTGGACCATGCCAGCCCCCAGGACGGATCAGCCAGAGGCTTGGGTGGTGCGACTTTCGTGGCAGCAGCGACGCGCTTGGGCTCCACACGGATGGTCATGCCCGCAGCATCTGCGAGGGACGCCAACGTGGACAGGTCCATGCTCGGGCGGCGCTTGGCACGGGAGATCGACTCCGGCGAAAGACCGGCGGCCCGGGCCAAACCGGACTGATCCAGCCCTCGCTGGCGGGCAGCGGTCAGGATGGGTTCGAGCAGTTCGGCGGGGGACGGCATAGAGCCATTGTCGGATCGATTGACTTTTGGGTCAATTACCAAAGCAATCCGCTTCGGGGTCGCCCTCTCCTAAAAGGCCAATGGTCCAAAAATGGGAAAACGGTGAAAACCGGGGGGTGCGATGGGCCACGCGTGGGCCATGGATGGGCCACAGGCAAGGACGCTGAGCACGCTCGACCATTGGTCTTTTCGCTGCGCGTGGCCTGAAACGGATGGCAAGGGGAGCCCGGAGGGCATGACTTTCAGGTGCCGTGGGCCATGAACAACCCACGTAAGTCATTGATTTTGGTGCGGCTGGCGGGGATCGAACCCACGACCCTTGGCTTCGGAGGCCAATACTCTATCCACTGAGCTACAGCCGCACGGCTGAAAACGGTTCCGGATTCTCGCACACCCCAGCCCCTCCCCCGCCCGCTGGCCCAGCACCCTCCGGAGCGCTGCGGCACGACCCTGTGGTTCGCGCGCGCGGGTGAATACACATCATGCAAACCTTTGCACCATTGGTGCTTTCCATGCTGTTGCTTTGGGCTTGATTTTGAGCGTTACGTACTGGTTACGGCGCTCTTTTTCAGGGTTTCTACCAAATGCAATCGTTTGCGCAAATGTTGCAATTCGATGGCTTTTTCACGACTTGGTTCCCGCGTTCTGCGCACCGGTCAACGAAAGAGGCCCCACTTCACAACACCTCACATTCGGAGATTCCTCATGCAACACGTCTTCAAACTGGCCGCCGTGGCCGCCCTGTGCGCCAGCGCCGCCGCCCACGCCGGTGTTGGCTTTGACGCCAACCTCGAAACCAACACCGACTTCCACAAGGAAACCGCCACCCAGGACTCCGTCACCAACGGTGGTCGCGTCGAAATCAACGCTGCGGCCGAAGCCCGTAACGGCGACTACTTCGTCAAGTCCCGCGGCACGATGCTGGTGGGCCTGTCCGGCGACGGCGTGAGCATCGACGACGCCTGGGTGCAAGCCGGCAGCAGCTTTGCCGATGTGAAGGTGGGCCGCTTTGAAGCCATGGACCTGTTCCCGCTGGGCAAGGACGTGTCGGGCAACATCGACATGGGCGGCGTCGGCTACAAGGCCAACGTGCTGCGCGGCCGCATGAAGGACGGCCGTCTGCACGCGGCCGTGGGCGTGAACGCTTCGCCGGCGGTCCGTTTCGAACTGGGTCTGGTGACCGAAAAGCAAGCCGAAGGCAAGAGCTACGGCCTGCGCCCCGTGGTCCAGTTCAACACGGGTGCCCTGACCCTGCGCGCGGGTATCGAAGCCCTCAAGACCGACGGCGGTGGCACATCGTCGACCGGCCTGGGCCTGACCGCTGGCTACGCCGTGGACAGCAACACCACCATCAACGCCAACTTCTCGAACAACAGCAAGCTCGACAAGAACGCCTTTGGCCTGAACGCCACCTTCGGCCCGGCAGGCGTGGGTTTCGTGCAAGCCAAGGACAAGGCCACCAACGTCAAGGGCACCACCTTCTACGCGGCCTACAGCTTCTCGCTGCTGGGTGTGAAGGGCGCCACCATCACGCCGGCCCTGGGCATCTACAAAGAAACCAACAAGTCCAACGACACGCAACTGCGCGTGCGCATCAACTACGCGTTCTGACCGGGCCGCCTTACCGGTCCGCACCGGGTGCGCGTTGCGCGCACCCGTTTTCTTCAAGGCGATCAGAGTTGGCCCGGCGCTGCACAGCGCCGGGCTTTTTTTCGTCTGGCGACGGGTGTGCCCGTGAGCACTTCCCGGCCTCGATGGCAATGGAATAATCCCTGCATGGTCACCCCCTCCCGCTCGAAGAAGGCCTCCGCGCCCACCGCCGCCGAGGCCCCGGCCGTGGCGACCGACACGACCGCCGGCCCGGGCAAGCGCCGCATGCAGATGATCGACATCGCGCGCATGGCGGGGGTGTCGGCCTCCACCGTGTCGCGCGCGCTCAGCGGCAGCCCGCTCATTCCCGAGGCCACCCGCACCCGCATCACCGAGCTGGCCAACTCGCTGGGCTACCGGGTCAACGTGGGCGCGGCCAACCTGCGCAAGCGCGATGTGCAGACCGTCGGCGTCGTCATCCTCGGCGACAGCCTGCAGATGATTTCGGACCCGTTCCTGCTGAGCATCCTGGGCTCGGTGGCCGACACACAGGACGAACGCGGCATGATCCTGCTGCTCACGCGCCTGAAGGACAACCGCCAGGACACGCAGTCCAACCTGGTGGGCAGTGGTCAGGTGGCGGGTCTGATCGTGATCGGCCAGCTGACGCTGCACGACTACCTCAACGAGCTCTCGCGCAACGGCTTCCCCATGGTGGTCTGGGGCGCCAACCTGCCCGACGCGATGTACCCGGTGGTGGGCGGCGACAACGCCATGGGCGGCTACCTGGCCACGCGCCACCTGATCGAACAGGGCTGCCGGCGCATCGCGTTCTTCGGGGACATTTCGCATCCGGAAGCTGGGCTTCGCTACCAGGGCTACGCCCGCGCGCTGCAGGAAGCGAACATCCCGCAGGACCCGCGTCTGCTGCAGTCCTTCCTGTTTGGCGACACGCGCATCCGGCAGGTGATCGACAGCTGGCTGGACCAGCAGCTGAGCTTTGACGCCATCTTCGCCTCCAGCGACGTGACCGCCATCTCGCTGATGGGCTCGCTCAACGAACGGGGCATCGCCGTTCCGGCGCAGGTGCGACTCGTCGGGTACGACGACATCGCCCTGGCCGAGCACGTGCACCCGACCCTGACCACCATCCGCCAGCCCACCACCGAAGCCGGGCGGGCGCTGGTCAACCTGCTGTTCGAGGCGCTGGCCGGCCAGCCGCGCCGCGCCGTCGTCCTGCCGGCCGAACTGATCCGGCGCGAAAGCAGCGTATGAGCGTGGTTGCCCCCACGCTCCGCCGCTGACGCGGGTCGCTGCCCCAAGGGGGCTGATCCGGCTTGGGGCGGCCCGGCGCCAGATCGCTCGCACCCCTACGCTCCGCCGCTGACGCGGGTCGCTGCCCCAAGGGGGCTGATCCGGCTTGGGGCGGCCCGGCGC
>NZ_JBPCSJ010000531.1:0-1372 GCF_051007235.1 Hydrogenophaga sp.
CACCGGAGCCCGCAGACGGCCCTGCCGACTGCTGTGCCGTGACCGTGGCCTGCGGGGCGCCGCTGGCTCCAGCCTGGCCCAGCATGCGTTCGATGTTGCGTTTGCGCTGGGCCTCGGCCTCCAGGGCCTGTTTCGCTTCCGCGGCCTTCTGCTCGGCCAGTCGCTTGTCAGCGGCCAGTTTCTGCTCTTGCTGGCGCTTATTCTCTGCCGCGGCCTTGTCCGCGGCGGCTTTCTCCGTCAGCGCTTTCTGGCGCGCTTCTTCGAGCGCGCGCTGGTCCAGCTCTTTTTTCTGCTGAGCGCGTTGCGTGGCGATCTGCACCTCGCTGGGGCCGGGCGGGGGCGGGGCAGGGCGCGGTTCGGGCCGCACCTCGGGCGCGGGCGCGGGTGCGGGCGGGGCGGGTGGTGGTGCTTCGGCACGCGGTGCGGCCTGCACCGGCAGGCGGGACCACAGTTCGGCTTCGAACACGGGCGTCGCCACATCCTGCTTCCAGCCCACGCCCCAGGTCAGCGCGGCCACCAGCAGGCCGTGCGCCAGCAACGCCAGCCCGACCGGGCCCAGCCAGTGGTCCTGCCGCGGCGGTGCCAGGCGCAGGTGCTCCTGGGCGGCGTGGCGCGACAGGGCGAAGCTGCTGGTCATGGCCGTCGGGCGCGGTGGGTGTTCAGCGCGTGGTCTGCACCGACAGGCCCACGCGGGCGACACCGGCGCGCTGCAACCGGTCCATGACCGAGACCACGGTTTCGTACTTCACGCCCTTGTCGGCGCTGATGACCACCGGCACCTGCAGGTCGCCGCCTTGCAGTTGCTGCACGCGGGCGGCCAGCTGGGCCAGCGGGACGTCCGGCCCCTCGGCTGCACCGGCGCCTTCGCGCACCTGCAGGCGCTCGCCCTTGTCCACGATCACCTGCACGAAACGGTCCGGCTGGCGGCCGGCCTGGCCGACGCTGGGCAGGCTGATCTGGCTGGGTGTGATCAGCGGGGCGGTGACCATGAAGATGATCAGCAGCACCAACATCACGTCAATGAACGGGACCATGTTGATCTCGTTGATGGTGCGGCGGCCCCGGCCGCGGGTGGCGATCCTGGCCATGGCGCTCAGCGGGCGGTGGGGGCCGCCGCGGCGGCGTTGGACTGGGCCGCCACGTTGCGCTGCAGGATGTTGGAGAACTCTTCCATGAAGGTCTCCATCTGGTTGGCCACGCGATCGATGTCGTGCGCGAAGCGGTTGTAGGCCACCACCGCCGGGATGGCGGCGAACAGGCCGATGGCGGTGGCCACCAGCGCCTCGGCAATGCCAGGCGCCACGGTGGCCAGCGTCACCTGCGCCAGCGAAGCCAGGCCCGTGAAGGCGTGCATGATGCCCCACACGGTGCC
>NZ_JBPCSJ010000532.1:0-2978 GCF_051007235.1 Hydrogenophaga sp.
GCCAACCTGTGGGATGCGGGCGTGATCCGGCGCCTGATCGCCGAGGCCGCCACGTTCGGTGGTCTGGTGGTGATGGACGAGGCCTACCAGCCGTTTTCCAGCCGCAGCTGGCTCGACGAGATCCGCGCCAATCCGGCGGCCAACGCCAATGTGCTGCTGATGCGCACGCTCTCCAAGTTCGGCCTGGCCGGTGTGCGGCTGGGCTACATGGTCGGCCCGCAGGCGCTGGTGCACGAAATCGACAAGCTGCGCCCGCCCAACAACGTGAGCGTGCTCAACGCCGAGTGCGCCTTGTTCGCGCTGGAGCACGCCGACGTGTTTGCGCAGCAGGCGGCCCAGATCCGTGAACAGCGTGCCCGGCTGATCACCGCATTGGAGGCCCTGCCGGGTGTCAAACCCTTCCCCAGCGAGGCCAACATGGTGCTGGTGCGCCTGCCCGACGCGCAGAAGGCCTTTGACGGCCTGAAAGCCCGCGGTGTGCTGGTCAAGAATGTTTCTAAAATGCACCCGTTGCTCGGCAACTGCCTGCGCCTGACGGTCGGCACCCCCGACGAGAACACGCAGTTGATCGCTGCCCTGCAATCCACCTTATGACCACCCCATCTTCCGCCAGCCCCCGCGTGGCCGACGTCCAGCGCAACACGTCCGAGACGCAGATCCGCGTGCGCATCAACCTCGACGGCACCGGCGCTGCCCAGCTGTCCACGGGCATCGGCTTCTTTGACCACATGCTCGACCAGATCGCCCGTCACGGGCTGATCGACCTGGAGATCGACGCCAAAGGCGACCTGCACATCGACGGCCACCACACGGTGGAAGACGTGGGCATCACCCTGGGCCAGGCCTTCGCCAAGGCCGTGGGCGACAAGAAAGGCATCCGCCGCTACGGCCACGCCTACGTGCCGCTGGACGAAGCGCTCTCGCGTGTGGTGATCGACTTTTCCGGTCGCCCTGGCCTGCACATGCGCGTGCCGTTCAAGAGCGGCATGGTCGGCGCGTTCGACACGCAGCTGGCCTTCGAGTTTTTCCAGGGTTTCGTCAACCATGCGGGCGTGACCCTGCACATCGACAACCTGCACGGCGAGAACGCCCACCACCAGGCCGAAACCGTGTTCAAAGCCTTTGCCCGCGCGCTGCGCATGGCGCTGGAACGCGACGAGCGCCTGGGCGACGTCATCCCCTCGACCAAGGGTTCCCTGTAATTTTTCCCCCCGGACCGATGAGATCCAAGACAGTCGCCGTGGTGGACTACGGCAGTGGCAACCTGCGTTCCGTCTCGCAGGCGGTGGTGCACGTGGCGCAGGGCAGCGGGCTCAACGTCATCGTCACCTCGCGCGCGCAGGACGTGTTCGACGCCGACCGTGTGGTGCTGCCCGGCCAGGGCCACATGGGCGACTGCATGCGCGAGCTGGCCGCCTCCGGCCTGCAGGACGCGGTGCTGCACGCCGCCGCGCACAAGCCGCTGTTTGGCGTCTGCGTGGGCATGCAGATGCTGCTGGACCGCAGCGAAGAAGGCCCGACCGACGGCCTGGGCCTGATCCCGGGCGAGGTGGTGCGCTTCCAGCTCGAAGGCCGCACCCAGCCCGATGGCAGCCGGTACAAGGTGCCGCAGATGGGCTGGAACCAGGTGTTCCACACCGCCCACGGCCGCGCCCCGCACCCCATGTGGCAGGGCATTGCCGACGGCGCTTACTTCTATTTCGTGCACAGCTACCACGCGCGGCCCGCGCAGGCCCTGCACACGGTGGGCGAAACCGACTATGGCGCCCGTTTTGCCTGTGCCATCGCCCGCGACAATCTGTTCGCCACCCAGTTTCACCCCGAGAAAAGCGCCGACCAGGGTCTGGCGCTCTACCGCAACTTCCTCCACTGGAACCCCTGACGTCCTGTCGACCCCACCATCATGCTGCTGATCCCCGCCATTGATCTCAAAGACGGCCAGTGTGTTCGCCTCAAACAGGGCGACATGGACCAATCCACCGTGTTCGGTGAAGACCCGGCGGCCATGGCCCGCAACTGGGTCAACAAGGGCGCGCGCCGCGTGCACCTGGTCGACTTGAACGGCGCCTTTGCCGGCAAGCCCAAGAACGAGCAGGCCATCCGCGCCATCCTCAAGGAAGTCGGTGCTGAAGTGGACGTGCAGCTCGGTGGCGGCATCCGCGACCTGGACACCATCGAGCGTTATCTGGATGCCGGCCTGCGCTACGTGATCATCGGCACCGCCGCGGTCAAGAACCCCGGCTTCCTGCAGGACGCCTGCACCGCGTTCGGCGGCCACATCATCGTCGGCCTGGACGCCAAGGACGGCAAGGTCGCCACCGACGGCTGGAGCAAGCTCACCGGCCACGAGGTGGTGGACCTGGGCAAGAAGTTCGAGGACTACGGCGTCGAATCCATCATCTACACCGACATCGGCCGCGACGGCATGCTCAGTGGCATCAACATCGACGCCACCGTCAAGCTGGCGCAGGCGCTGTCGATTCCCGTGATCGCCTCGGGTGGCCTGTCCAACATGGACGATATCCGCGGCCTGTGCGCGGTGGAGGACGAGGGTGTTGAAGGCGTGATCTGCGGTCGTTCGATCTACAGCGGCGACCTCGATTTCGAAGCAGCGCAGAAGCTGGCCGATGAACTCAATGGCTGAAGCCTGATGCTCGCCAAACGCATCATTCCCTGCCTGGACGTGACCGGTGGTCGTGTGGTCAAGGGCGTCAACTTCGTCGAGCTGCGCGATGCGGGCGACCCGGTGGAAATCGCGGCGCGCTACAACGAACAGGGCGCCGACGAACTGACCTTCCTGGACATCACCGCCACCAGCGACGGCCGCGACCTGATCCTGCACATCATCGAAGACGTGGCCTCCCAGGTCTTCATCCCGCTGACTGTGGGCGGTGGCGTGCGCGCCGTGGAGGATGTGCACCGCCTGCTCCATGCCGGTGCCGACAAGGTTTCCATCAACACCGCCGCCGTCTTCAATC
>NZ_JBPCSJ010000533.1:0-7842 GCF_051007235.1 Hydrogenophaga sp.
CCAATAGTGGTAGGTCCAGGGCCGCGGGCCGGGCAGGTAGCCGGTGTGCAGTACCGGGCACGCAAAGCCGGCGGCCTGCAGCAGGGCGGGGATGTCGCGGTTGAGGTGGCAACCGCCGGCCAGTGGACCCCACAGCGGTTGCAGCCGGTCCTGCCAGCGCGCCACGCCGGCATCGGGCGCGCGGCCGTGTTCACAGAACAGCAGTTCGCCACCGGGCCGGAGCACGCGGCGCATCTCGCGCAGCGCGGCCAGCGGGTCCGGGATGGTGCACAGCGAGTAGGTGACCACCACCGAGTCGAAGCTCGCGTCGGCGGCCGGGATGCGTTCGGCCGACAGGCCCAGCAGGTCCACCGGCAGGCCGGCCGCTGCGATGCGCCGGCGCGCGCGGGGCTGGAATTCCACCCCCGGGTCCAGCCCTGTGATGTGTTGGACGCGGGCCTTGTCGTAGTGCGGCAGGTTCAGTCCGGTGCCGATGCCCACCTCCAGCACGCGGCCATGGGCCAGCGGCACCACTTTCTGCCGCATGCGCGTGACCATGGGCAGGCCGCACGCGAGGTCCAGCGCGCAGGGGAAGAAGCCGTCCTGCCAGGGGCGCCAGGCCATGTTGCGCGGCAGCCTGGTCTCAGACCTCGCCGCCGAAGCGCTGGATCAGGTTGTCGATGTATTTTTCGACCAGCTTTTCGAACTCGCCCTGCACCACGGGCACCACCACCATCTTCATCAGGCTGGGCAGCGGCACCTCCACCTCGCCCTGGATGTCCAGGGTGATGCCGGTCGACTTCTTGTTGTCCACGATCTTCCAGTGGCCGCCCACCTGGGCGTTGCCCACGCCCTTGACCGGCGTCCATTTCACCGTGCCCTTGGCCTTGTCGGACACATACTTGCTGGCGTACACGGTCTGGATGTTGACCTGCGCCGTGCCCACTTTTTCCATTTCCCAGCGGTAGACACCGCCGCCCATGTCGACCAGCTGTTCGACTTTGGGAAAATGGCCCACAGATGTCGGCACATCCGACAACACCTCGAACACCTCGGCCGCCTTGGCCTTGACTTCGAATTCGTAGCCCAGATCGATCTTCACGGTGATGGCCATGTGTCTCCACGCGTGTGGTTGGGGGTGAAAATTCATTGTGGCATGCAGCCACCGCCGGTCGCCAGAGCGCCGACCCTAAAGCAGCGCCATCCAGAAAGAACAGCCGAATGAGCATCCAGTGGTTTCCCGGGCACATGCACCTCACGCGCAAGGCCATCGGCGAGCGCGTGAAAGAGATCGACGTGGTGATCGAGATGCTCGACGCCCGCCTGCCCGGCAGCAGCGCCAACCCGCTGATGGCCGAGCTCACCAGCGGGCGGCCCACGCTCAAGGTGCTCAACAAGCAGGACATGGCCGACCCGGTGCGCACCGAGCTCTGGCTCGACCACTACAACGCCCAGCCCAACACCCGCGCGATCGCGCTGGACGCCAGCGACGCCGCACCCGCCCGCGCGCTCATCGACGCCTGTTTCGTGCTCGCGCCCAAGCGCGGTGGCATGGTCAAGCCCATGCGGGTGCTGATCTGCGGCATCCCCAACGTGGGCAAGTCCACGCTGATCAACACCCTCAAGGGCAAGCGCGCGGCCAAGACCGGTGACGAGGCCGGCGTCACGCGCACCGAATCGCGCATCGCCCTGGCCGACGACTTCTACCTCTATGACACGCCGGGCATGCTGTGGCCGCGCATCGTGGTGCCCGAAAGCGGCTTCAACCTCGCCGCCAGCGGCGCGGTGGGCAAGAACGCCTACGACGAGGAAGAGGTGGCCTACGAACTGCTCGCCCACCTCAAGGAGCACTACCCGGCGCTCATGGAGGCGCGCTACAAATTCGGCCTCACGCCCGAGGCGCTGCTGCAGACGCCCGAAGACACGCTGCTGGAACACATCGGCCGCCATCGCGGCGCGCTGATCAGCGGTGGCCGCATCAATCTGCAAAAGGCCGCCGAGCTGGTGATCTCGGACTTCCGCAGCCTGCTCATCGGCCGCGTGACGCTGGAAACGCCCGAGCAGTTCGGCCGCTGGCTCAAGGCCGGCCTCAAGGCCGACGCCGACCGAGCCGCGCGCAAGAACAAGCTGCGCGAGGACGGCCACATCCGCCCCGAACGCCAACCCAAGGTGGACCAGCGCAAGGCGCCGCGCAAGTCGCGGTGATCGGTCCACCGAGCTTTCTGCACACACCCACCATGTCCACCATCACCCCGCCCGCCAACCCCGAAGCCGATCCGCGCGTCAAGGCCGTGTTCGACGACATCCGCGCCACGCGAAAGACGGATGTCATCAACAACATGTGGCGCTACCTGGCTTTCGACCCGGCGCTGCTGGAACAGACCTGGGCCGAGGTCAAGCGGGTGATGGCGATGCCGTCGAGCCTGGACCCGCTGACCAAGGAGCTGGTCTACATCACCGCGTCCATCATCAACGGCTGCGGCTACTGCGTGCATTCGCACACGGCGGCGGCCACCGCCAAGGGCATGACGCGCGAACAGCACGCCGAGTTGCTGTCCATCGTGGCGCTGGCGGCCAAGACCAACCAGCTGGCGACCGCGCTGCAGGTCCCGGTGGACCCGGTGTTCGACCGCGGCTGACCGCGCGGCCGGTGAGGGCACGTCAGCCCTCGATCTTCACGCCCTTCCAGAACGCCACCCGCCCGCGGATGTTGTCCGCTTCGGGCTTTGGGTCCGGGTAGTACCAGGCCGCGTCGGCGTTGAGCTCGCCGTTGACCAGCAGCGACAGGTACTTCGCTTCGCCCTTCCAGGGGCAGGTGGTGCGGTGGTTGCTGAAGGTCACGTAGGCGCGGTTGAGCGCACTCTCGGGAAAGTAGTGGTTGCCTTCGACCAGCACCGTGTCGTCGCTCTCGGCGACCACGGCGCCGTTCCAGACCGCTTTCATCCGGCTCACTTGAACTTGTCTTTGTCCTTGCCGCGCGGGATCACCGACGTGGTCGGCGCCATGGGGCGGTCCGACGACACCGGGCCCTTGGGAGCCGAGGTGTCTTTCTTCGGCTTCTTGCTCATCTTTTCGTTGCGCTGTTCCTTGCCCATGGGGATCTCCGTTGGTGGTGTGGGGCACCGCGACACGCGGCACCTGGGGGAATGGTAAACCCGGCAGCGCTGGCCTATGACAGGCCCAGCAGCGCCGCCAGGGCCGCGGTGTCCATGGCGCCGGCCTGCAGCACCGGCTGGCCGCTGGCCGACGTCGCCACGATGAAGGGCACCGACTCGGCGCCCAGGCGGTTGAGCAGTTCGGTGTTGGTCTTGATGGCGGCTTCGATGTCGGCCGGGATGCTGGACGACGCGCCGATGCCGCCTGCACCGGCCAGAAGCGACTGTTCGTGCGCGGTCATGGTTTCCTGTGGCTGGGCTGCCTGCAGCAGCGCCGCGCCTTGCGGCAGGCTCTTGGGCCCGATGAAGTCCACTGGCATCCACACGAAGCGCGCCTTGCCCAGCAGCGGCTCGGCCGCCTGCCAGAGGTGGCCGCAGTGCGGACACTGCGGGTCGAACAGCACATACACCGTGCGCGCCGCCATGCTGGCGCCCACGGTGAAGCCCTTGCCTTCGGCCGCCAGGGTGGCCAGGGCCTGGTCGGGCGCGATCGGGGCTTTTTGGGCGCTGTCCTGCGCCTGGCCACAGGCGGTCAGGGCCAGGGTGGCAGAGGCGGCCAGCAGGCCCAGGGTGAGGTGTCGGCGTTGCAGCATGGTGTCGGTTCCTTGGGTGAAGAGGGCGGGTCAGCCGCGGCTGGCGCGCAGACCCTGCGCCAGCGCGCCGGCGGCGATGCCGCCCAGCGCCCAGAGCAGGTCGGTGTTGCCGGTGCCCAGGCCCGCAATGGCCGGGCCGGGGCAGACGCCGCACAGGCCCCAGCCCACGCCGAACAGCGCCGCGCCCAGCAGCGTGTCGCGGTTCCAGGTGCTCACGTGCTGGTGGAAATAGTCGCCCAGCAGCGGCCGGCCCAGCACACGCGGCGCCAGGGCATAGGCGATCAGGGTGACCACCACGGCGCCGCCCATGACCAGCATCAGGCCCCAGTCCGCAAAACGCAGAAAGCTCAACACCACCTCGGGTTGCACCATGGTCGAGAGCGAGAGGCCGAAACCGAACAGCGCACCGCTGGCCAGCACCGCCAGCGCCCGGGCGGGCGTCATCTTGAACACGCTGCTCATGCCAGCCCCCACAACGCCACCAGGTTGGCGGTGATGAAAGCGGTGGCCATGAAGGTCAGCACCGCCAGCAGCGACGGCCACTGCATCGAGCCCAGGCCGCAGATGCCATGGCCTGAGGTGCAGCCGTTGCCCAGCCGCGCGCCGTAGCCCACGAAGAAGCCGCCCACCACCAGCGCCCACACGGGCACCTTGGTGTGCAGCGGCGTGCCGTCGGAAAAACCCAGCCACCACACCAGCGCGCCGGCGATCAGGCCGGATGCGTAGACCAGGCGCCAGCCGCGCGTGTCGGTGTAGCGCGCCTGCTGGAAATAGGGCGCGCGCAGCAGGTACGACCAGGTGGACGAGAACACCGAGCTCATGCCGCCGACCAGGCCGGTGCAGACGAACAGCAGCGCCACGCCGGCACCGATGCACAGGCCGCCCAGCAGGTAGTGCTGCCAGCCCAGCGGAAAGAGGGAAAGGGAGGTGAGGGAAACGTCCATGGCGGGCGATTATCCCGCCCTGGCCACGACCGCGCAGGGCCGCGGTCAGGCCCGCTTGAACAGCAGCAGCAGGTTGTTCGACGGCATGGGCAGGCGGTGGCGCAGCCGCAGCCCGGCGGCCTGGGCGCAGCGCTCCACCGCCTCGCGCTGGCGGATGCCCCAGTCCGGGTGCTGCCGGCGCAGGCTGGCGTCGAAGTCGTGGTTGCCCGCGGCGGTGGGCACATCGCCTTCGATAAACGGTCCGTACAGCAGCAGCTGGCCGTCGGGCGCCAGGTGGCGGCGCGCGCCGTTCATCAGCGGCTGGCAGATCGACCACGGCGCGATGTGCAGCAGGTTGGCGCAGAAGATGGCGTCGAACGGCTGTTCGAAGTCGCGGGCCAGGGATTCGTCGTCGCTGGGCCAGGTGGCCTGGGCCACGTCCAGCAGACAGGGCGGGCGCACATTGGTCACGCCTGCGCGCTGCACCCAGGCCGCGATGGTGGGCAGCGCCGCGCTGTTGGCCTCGGTGGGCTGCCAGCGCCAGCCCGGCAGGCCGGCTGCGAGCCAGGCCGCGTGCTGGCCCGTGCCCGAGGCCAGTTCCAGCAGGCGCCCCTGGGGCGGCAGCAGGTGCTGCAGCTGCTCCAGGATGGGCTGCTTGTTGCGTTCGGCGGCGGGGCTTTCGGGCAACTGGGTCATGGTGGTGTGCAAAGTGGGGGCATTGGAACACCGCTTCGCAGCACGCGAAGCGGTGCACATCCCTCGTGTGAGGGGCATGACCAAGCGCTGCCGATTGTGCGCCCGCGCTCAGCTGGCGCGCGTCCAGACGCCACCGGCCTGGCTGGAGCGCAACATCGCATCGACAAAGCGCACGCCCATCCAGCCGTCGTGCTCGGTCGGGAAGTACAGGGCCAGCGGGTCCACCGGCTGGCCGCTGCGGCGGGCCGCGATGGCTTCGGCCGCGTCGGCGTAGAGGTTGGCCAGGGCTTCGTGGTAACCCTCCGGGTGGCCGGCCGCGATGCGCGAGGAGCGCAGCGCCAGCGGCAGCGTGCCCGACCCGCGTGGTGTGCGGATCTGGGCCGGCGCGTCCAGCGGTTTGAACAGCAGCTGCTGCGGGTGTTCCTGCGCCCATTCCAGCGTGCCCAGCGCGCCGCAGACGCGGATGCGCAGGCCGTTTTCCATGCCGGCTGCGGCCTGCGTCACCCAGAAGCTGCCGCGCGCGCCGTTGCCCATGCGCAGCAGCGCGCCGGCCACGTCGTGCGCCGTGCGCTCGGGCACCGCACAGCCCACGTCGGCCGCCACCTCGGCCACCTCCAGCCCGGTGATGTAGCGCAGCAGCTGGTGCGCGTGGGTGCCGATGTCGCCCAGCACCAGCGAGGCGCCGCCGCGCGCCGGGTCGCTCTTCCAGGCGGTGCGACCGGGGCCGGGTTTGGCGCGCCCGCCCTGCACGTACTCCACCTGCACCATGCGCACCTCGCCCAGCTCGCCGGCCGCGACCATGGCGCGCGCCTGGCGCACCAGCGGGTAGCCGCTGTAGTTGTGCGTCAGGCAGAACACGCGGCCGCTGGCCTGCACCTTCGCGCGCAGCGCCTCGGCCTCGTCCAGGGTGTTGGTCATGGGCTTGTCGCAGATCACGTCAAAGCCGTGCTCCAGCGCCGCCATGACCTGCGGGAAGTGCAGGTGGTTGGGCGTCATGATGGCCACGGCATCGGCGCCGTCGGGGCGCGCTGCCTCGGCCGCCAGCAGGGCCATCGCGTCCGGGTAGCAGCGCTGTGGGTCCAGGCCCAGCGCGCGGCCAGCGGCCACCGAGGCCTGCGGGTCGGACGACAGCGCGCCGGCCACGATCTCGAAACGGTCGTCGGTGCGCGCGGCCTGCCGGTGCTGCGGCCCGATGAAGGAGCCCGGCCCGCCGCCGATGACGGCCAGGCGCAGGCGGCGCCCCAGCTGGGCGATGACGGGGTTCAGTGCGGCGGCGGTGTTCATGTCGTGTCGGGTGGCGGCGGTGGGTCGGGCTGGCATTGTGAACGCAGCGGCGGCCACCCGCCGCGCAGCGCATACAGTCGCTCCATGACCGTTTCCGAGCCGAACATCTCCAGCACCCCGGTGGTGCCCCCCGCCGCAATCCCTGTCGAACACGCCGTCTCGCGCCTGCGCACCACGCGCCTGGCCGCCAGCAGCAAGCCCTTCGTGGCCCGCGGGGCCAACGCGCAGCGCTGCCCGCGCTGCCGTCTCGCCACGCACCTGTGCATCTGCGCGCTGCGCCCGCAGGTGGCCACCCACGCCGGTGTGTGCCTGCTCATGGGCGACATCGAAACCCTCAAACCCAGCAACACCGGCTGGCTGATCGCCGACGTGGTGCCCGACACCTGGGCCTTCCAGTGGTCACGCACCGAGGTCGAACCCGACCTGCTCTCCCTGCTGTCCGACCCGCAGTGGGCGCCGTGCGTGGTGTTCCCGCCCGAGTACGCGAAGCCGGGGCGCGCGGTGGTCGAGGTGTTGCCCGCTGCAGGCACGGGCGATGCTGCGGGCAAGCGCCCGCTGTTCATCCTGCTCGACGGCACCTGGAGCGAGGCCCGCAAGATGTTCCGCAAGAGCCCGTACCTCGACCCGTTCCCGGTGCTGGGCCTGCACCCCGAAACCGCCTCGCGCTACCGGCTGCGCCGGTCTGCGCAAGACCACCACTTCTGCACCGCCGAAGTGGCCGCGCTGTGCCTGGCGCAGGCCGGCGACGGGCGCGCGGCCGACGCGCTGGACGCCTGGTTCGACGTCTTCAGCGCCCACTACCTGAGCATGCGCCGCCAGCAGCCCGTACCGCTGGACAGCCCGGTGCACCAGCGCCTGTACGCGGTGCTGGCCGGCTGAGCCTTCACAGCGTCTGGCGGTAGCGCTCCAGCATCTGTTCCTGCGTCTCGGCGGCGATCTCCTCGCCGCGGAATTCGCGGATCTGGTCGCGCATCATCTCCGTCATGCTGGGCAGGCGGGCGCGGTCCACGTGCTGCGCCGGGTCCCACAGCTTCGAGCGCATGAGCGCCTTGGCGCAGTGCAGGTACGCCGCCTCCACCCGCAGGCGCAGCACCAGCCGGGGCACCCGGCCGGTGGGTTCTTCGGTGCAGCGCTCGCGCAGGGCCGCGTCGGTGGACAGCCAGGCGCGGCCGTTCACGCGCAGCGTCTCGTCCATGCCCGGCAGCAGAAACA
>NZ_JBPCSJ010000534.1:0-4545 GCF_051007235.1 Hydrogenophaga sp.
GACATGGCCTACGCGGACCGCCTGTTCAAGGCCTTCCAGCGGCTGCACCGCCAGGACGAGTTCCCGGGCATCGGCATCGGTCTGGCCACGGCCCAGCGCATCGTGCAGCGCCATGGCGGCCACATCAGCGCGCAGGGCGTGCCCGGCCACGGGGCCACGTTTTCGGTGGTGCTGCCGGTCCGTGCGGGGGCGTGAGAAGACCGCTCTGCGCGACTTTCAGACGGGTTCGGTGGTGCGGCTGAACCGGCGCACGCCGGGCTAACATGCCTCCCATGAGCCCCCCACACGCCGAAGACGCACTGCTGGCCCGCTCATGGCAACGTGCCTGGGCCACGCTGGGCCTGCAGGCACCGGACGGCCTGATGCAGCGCCTGCAGACCGCCTGGGCCGAACCCCAGCGCCACTACCACACCACCCAGCACTTGCGCGAATGCCTGGCCCTGCTGGAGCCCGAGCTGCACAGCGCGCAACACCCGGGCGAAGTCGAACTCGCGCTCTGGTTCCACGACGCGGTGTACGACCCGAAAGGCCAAGGCAACGAAGCCCGCAGCGCCGACTGGGCCTGCCAGGCCCTGGCCCAGGCCGGTGCAGACGAAGCGGTGCAGCAGCACGTGCGCGCCCTCATCATGGCCACCTGCCACGACGCTGAGCCCACCGATCCCGACGCCCGCCTGCTGGTCGACATCGACCTCGCCATCCTCGGCGCCGAGCCGGCGCGATTTGCCGAATACGACGCCCAGGTCCGCGCCGAATACCGCTGGGTGCCCGGCTGGCTGTACCGGCGCAAACGCAAGCAGGTGCTGGCGGGTTTTCTGGCGCGACGCGCGATCTACGGGACGGAGCGGTTCCGGGAGCGGCTGGAGGTCAGGGCGCGGGAGAACTTGCGACGCGCGGTCTCAGGCGCCTGATCGGTTGAATCCGCCACCTGAAGCGGCCTATCGGAACACTGGAGGCGCCCTCCGGGTTCCTGGGGGGAGGGAAGGCGCCTCGGTCGCTCCGTCCCGCCGGGTTCTAGGGCTGGGCGGTCAAGGGGTCGGGCAGGATGACCACCGCGTGTGGGTCATCCCGGAGCGCATCACCTAGATGCCATACAAAACTGCGTCAACCGCAGCCACCAGTGCGCTGGCTTGTGCCGCGACAGATCCGACCGGTTTGCGCAGCAGCTTGGCGGGCAGCGGCGCTGCGAAATGGGCCAGGGCGTGCAGGCGCTGGCCTTTGACGTTCACCAGCGGGCACAGAGCGCTCGGCACTTGGCCGCTGTAGCTGAGCGTGGCCAGTGGAATGGTCAGTCGGGTGGCCAGGCCATCGAGCAGATCGCTCTGGATGACGACCACGTAGGGAATGCCTTGACCCGCGCTGGTGCTCGGGTTGGGGTAAACGTCGTCCTGCGCCATGTGCCTGCTCGCCGGCTCACCACGGGCGCAGATCAGCGCCGGGGATGCCGGTCGATTCCACCAGTTCGTTCTGTGCCTGGATCCAGCCGCCGAACTCGGCTTCGAAAGCCGCCTTGCGCGCGGCCAGGATGCTCAGGGTCTGGGTGGCTTGCAAGGCCTGGTAGTGCTCGGCCGAGAGAATCACCGTGTCGACAAGCCCTGCCTTTTCCACAAACACGGGCTCGCGTTTGGCCTGGGCGCAGACGCTGCCAAAACGGTTCTTGGCTTCGGTGGCGGTGATGTGCATGGCAGACTCCTTGAATTGGCCAGTTTAGCCATTCAAGGGGCGACCCTGTCACCCGCTGACCCGCTGGGTTCAGCGGCCGATACACCCCAGCAGCAGCCGCGCCGTCGCCACATTCGTCGCGCACGGCACGTTGTGCACGTCGCAGGCGAGCACCAGCGCGTTGATGTCGGGTTCGTGGGGCTGGGCGGTCATGGGGTCGCGCAGGAAGACCACCGCATCGACTTCGCCGACCGAGAGGCGCGCGCCGATCTGCAGGTCGCCGCCCAACGGGCCGCTGAGCAGGCGCTCCACCGTCAGGCCCACTTCGGCCTGCAGCCGGCCGCCGGTGGTGCCGGTGGCCATGAGGGTGTGTTGGCGCAGCAGCGGCGCGAACTCGGTGGCCAGGGCCACCATGTCGTCCTTCTTGCGGTCGTGGGCGACGAGGGCGATGATCATCGGTTGACCCCCACGCTCCACCGCTTTGCGGGTCGCTGCCCCCCGAGGGGGCTGAACCCGCCTTGGGGCGGCCCGGCGGCGGGTTCGTGGTCGCTCTGCCTCATGCGCTCCGTTCCATGGCTTTGGCCATGGTCTTGCCCAGCTCCACACCCCACTGGTCGTACGCGTTGATGCCCCAGACGGCGGCCTGTACAAACACCTTGTGTTCGTACAGTGCGATCAGGGCGCCCAGGCGGTGCGGGGTGAGCTGGTCGATCCAGAGCACGCTGTTGGGCACGTCGCCAGCAAAGCTGCGCTGGCTCACGAAGGGCTCGGCCTGCTCGGCGCTCTGGCCCTCGGCCATCAGCGCCTGCAAGGTGTCGGCCGGGCTGCGGCCCACGGCCAGGGCCTGGGACTGCGCGCGCAGGTTGAGGTTGACCACGCGGTGGTGTTCGGCCGCCAGCGGCAAGGCGGTGTCTTCGGTTTCGACGCCGACAAACTCCACCGGCACGCGGTGCGTGCCCTGGTGCAGCAGCTGGAAGTAGGCGTGCTGGCCGTCGATGCCCAGGCCGCCCCAGAGGATGGGGCCGGTGCCGGTGTCGCAGGGCTGGCCGTCTTTGCGGGTGCGTTTGCCGTTGCTTTCCATGTCCATCTGTTGCACGAAGGGCGCGAAGCGCACCAGGCGGCTGGGGTAGCAGCTCAGCAACTGCGTCGGGCAGTTCAGGAAGTTGCGGTTCCAGATGCCGCTCAGCGCCAGGATGACGGGCAGGTTCTGTTCCAGCGGCGCGCTGCGGAAGTGCGCGTCCATGGCCTGGCCACCGGCCAGGAATTCGCGGAAGGCTGTCGCACCGATGGCCAGGGCCAGCGGCATGCCCAGCGCAGACCAGACGGAGTAGCGGCCACCGACCCAGTCCCAGAAGGTGAAGGTGTGTTCGGCGGGGTAACCCGCAGCGCCGGACTTCTGCGGAGCGGCGGTGATGGCGACCAGGTGCGCGCTCTGCGCCGCGCCGGTGATGCCGCCGTCTTCCAGCCAGCGGCGAGCGCTGGCGGCGTTGGTCATGGTTTCCTGCGTGGTGAAGGTTTTGCTCGCGACGATCACCATCGTGGTGGCCGGGTTCAGGCCGCGCAGCGTGCTGTGCAGCGCCCAGGCGTCGGGGTTGCTGACGAAGTGCACGCGCAAACCCTTCTGGCCATCGCTGCACAGCGGGGCCAGCGCGTCGGCGGCCATGCGCGGGCCGAGGTCCGATCCGCCGATACCGATGTTCACCACGTCGGTGAAGGCGGCGCCGGTGCTGCTCTTGACCTTACCGGCGCGCACGCGGTCGGCGAACGCGCAGACGCGGTCCAGTTCGTTCTGCACCAGTTGCTGGATCGCGGCACCCCAGGGCGCGGCGCCACCGGTCGCGCCAGGTGTGCCGCGCAGGGCCACGTGCAGCACGGCGCGTTGCTCGCTGGTGTTGATGACCTCGCCCGCGAACATGGCGTCGCGCTGCGCTTCCACGCCGGCTTCGCGGGCCAGTTGTAGCAGGGCCGTCCAGATGGCGCCGTCAAAGGCCTGGCGCGTGAATTCTACGCGGATGCCGGTGCCATCGGCGGCGGCCTGCATCGCGTCGCGGCCCGGCTGGGCCAGGCGTTCGCGCAGGTGCGGCTGGGGCAGGGCGGCGAGCTGGGCGAGCTGTTGCCAGGCGGGGAGGGTGGTGGGGCTGGTGCTGTTCATTTGCTGTGTCTCTGATTAGGGTCTGGAAGAGTCAATGAGCGACGAATGGGTCGCCCGGATTCTTTCGAAGATGACCTGATCCTTTGTGACAAAAAACAGGGATAGGCCTACGCCGATGACGTGCATTGGTTGACACCTCTCAACCTGTTCCCAGAAAGCGTTGGGTTCTTCGCCATGTTCGTTCAGCGGGGCGAATCCCAAGTAGTTCACGAAGGAACGTTGGGGTGTGTGAAGCACAGCTTCTGGGAACACATACCACTCATCAAACCCTACCGCTGGGAGGTCATCAGGGTTGTCAACGACAGGGCTGATGGCAACCCCTTCTTGCTGAGACCAACCCTTGGCGAATTCCTCTGCGGTAGGTACGAACGGCCCACTGTCAAATGACGTGATGGCAACTCGATGACCCAATACGACTTCTGGAAACCGTGGCAGGAAATCCCACATATTCGGGTCGAATCCATCCGCCCATTCAATGATCCAGTAGCCTGATTTATTCCCTGTTCGCATGCGGGGTTTATACCTGTGCGGCCAGCGCGGTGGCTTCTTTGGCGAGTTGCGTGATCTTCTTCCAGTCCCCGGCTGCCAGCGCGTCGGCCGGGGTCAGCCAGCTGCCGCCGGCCATGGCCACGTTGGGCAGCTTCAAAAAGTCTTTCAGGTTCTCGGGGCTGACACCGCCGGTGGGGCAGAACATCACGTCGGGGATGGGTGCGCCCAAGGCCTTGAGCATGCCC
>NZ_JBPCSJ010000535.1:0-16661 GCF_051007235.1 Hydrogenophaga sp.
CTGCTGTGGCGACCGCAGGGCGTCTATCCCGTGACGAGCCGGTAATGAATACCCCCCGCGCCGCCTTCGGCGTTACCCCCCAGGGGGCGCAGCCAGTGGCCCGGCAAAGCCGGTTCCACCGCTGCAGCTTGAACACTCCCCTGATCCCCGAGGTATGCCCATGCTGACTCGTTTGCTCTCCAAAGACCTGCCGCGCAGCCCCTGGCTGGCGGCCCTGCTGGTCATCCTGTTCCTCGGTCTGGCCTTCGCACCCTTCCTGTTCCCGGGCGTGAAGGCGCTCAACGTGGCGGCCAAGATCCTCATCTTCGTCGCGCTGGTCGCCAGCTTCGACCTGCTGCTGGGCTACACCGGCATCGTCAGCTTCGCGCACACCATGTTCTTCGGTATCGGCGCCTATGGCGTGGCCATCGCCCTGAGCTCGGTGGAGGAAGCCTCGTGGAGCGTGCTGCTGCTGGGGGTGCTGTGCGCGCTCCTGGTGTCGCTGGTGCTGTCGCTGCTGATCGGCTTGTTCTCGTTGCGGGTGAAGGCGATCTTCTTCGCCATGATCACGCTGGCCGTGGCCTCGGCCTTCCTCACGCTGGCCTCGCAACTGTCGGACTTCACCGGTGGCGAAGACGGCCTGAGCTTCAGCGTGCCCGAGCTGCTCTCGCCCGGTTTCGAGCTGAGCGAAGAGCCCGTGGTCACGCCCCTGGGCGAGGTCAGCCTCAACGGCAAGCTCATCACCTACTACCTGGTGTTCGCCTGTGTCTGCGGCATTTTCCTGACCCTGCTGCGCATCGTGAACTCGCCGTTTGGCCGCGTGTTGCAGGCCATCCGCGAAAACGACTTCCGCGCCGAGGCTCTCGGTTACCGCACCGTCGTCTACCGCACCCTGTCCAACGTGCTGTCGGCCCTGTTCGCCACGCTGGCCGGCTGCCTGCTGGCGATCTGGCTGCGCTACAACGGGCCGGACACCTCGCTGTCGTTCGAGATCATGCTGGACATCCTGCTCATCGTCGTCATCGGCGGCATGGGGACGATGTACGGCGCACTCATCGGCAGCGTGCTGTTCGTGCTGGCGCAAAGCTACCTGCAGGACCTGCTGCGCGCGGCCGGAGAGGCTGCGGCTGGTGTGCCGCTGCTGCCCGCGCTGCTCACCCCCGACCGCTGGCTGCTGTGGCTGGGCCTGCTGTTCGTGCTCTCGGTCTACTACTTCCCCACCGGCATCGTCGGCAAGCTGCGTGAGCTTCGCCTACCCCCGCCGCGCTCCGCGCGTCCCCCTCAAGGGGGCGACGCTGGCGGCCCGGCGAAGCCGGTTCCGCGGCGTCCTTGACCGCTCCCCCTCAGGCGAAGGTTTATGAACACCTCATCCGCTCCACAGTCCCGCTACCTCCGCTGTGAAGGCCGCGAGATCCACTTCATGGACTGGGCGAGGGCGCCCGGCACCACCGACCACGGCACCGTCATCGCCTGGCACGGCCTGGCGCGCACCGGCCGCGACATGGACGCCCTGGCCGCGCACCTGAGTGCGCAGGGCTACCGCGTGATCTGCCCCGACACCATCGGCCGCGGCCTTTCGCAATGGAGCCCCGAGCCCCAGGCCGAGTACTGCCTGGCCTTCTATGCCCAGCTCGCGCGTTCGCTGGTCGACCAGCTCGGTCTGGACCGGTTCCACTGGGTGGGCACCTCCATGGGCGGCGCCATCGGCATGGTCGCGGCGGATGGCCTGTTGCGCGGCCGCATCCAGCGCCTGGTGCTCAACGACAACGGCCCCCAGCTGGCCAGCGCCGCCATCGAGCGCATCCGCAGCTACGCGGGCAGCCCGGCGAGCTTTGCCACGGTGAGCGAGCTGGAACGGTATTTCCGCACCGTCTACAAACCCTATGGCTGGCTCAGCGATGCGCAGTGGACGCTGCTGACCGAAAGCTCGGTGCGCCGCCTGCCCGATGGCCGCGTCACCCCGCACTACGACCCGGCCATGGTGATGCAGTTCACCGAACACCCGGGCGACTACGACCGCTGGGCCGAATACGACCGCATCGACATCCCGGTGCTGTGCCTGCGCGGCGCCGAGTCCGACCTGCTGCTGGCCGACACCGCGGAGCAGATGCGCGACCGCGGTCCGCGAGCGCTGGTGGTGACGATTGCTGGTTGCGGCCACGCCCCGGCGCTCAACGTGCCCGACCAGCTGGACCTGGTCAGCCGCTTCCTGGCCGGGCAGTGATGTGAAGCCATCCGGCGCAGGGGCCTGATGTTCAGGGCACCCGTGGAACGGGCTTGGCCCGGGCACAGGCTGCGTCCCCCTCGCAGCGCCGCAGAAGGGGCTGAGGACCGCGGCTCCCAAGCCTGCCTGCGCAGGCTTGGACGGGACGAAGAGGCATCGCCTTTGGCGATGACGCGGCCTGCAAGGCGCTCGTCATCGGCGCAGGGGGTGCATCAAATCAGCGGTCTGAGGCCCCGGGCCGCTTCCTGCAGCACCGGCAGCAGCCGCTTGACTGCGTCGTCGCGGTGTTCCTGGTTGATCGGCATGGTGATGCTGATGGCGCCGTGCACCGCGTTGTTGCGGTCGAGCAGCGGCACCGCGATGCCGCGGTAGTTCAGCTCCATCTGCTGTTCCGACAGTGCCCAGCCCTGGCGCCGCACCTGCGCGAGCTCGGCGCGCAGCTCATCGGGGTTGGCGATGGTGTAGGGCGTGTAGGTGCTCAGGCGGTGTTGCTGCAGCCACTGGTCGGCCAGGGCCTCGCCCAGCCCGGCCAGGATGGCCATGCCCGCGGCCGTCACCTGCGCCTGCACGCGCGAGCCCAGCATGTAGCCGGTGTTCATGTGCCGGTGCGCGCCGCTGCGGGCGATGTACACCGTGTCCGCGCCGTCCAGCACGCCCAGGTAGGCCACCTCCTGCGTGCCGCCGGCGATGCGTTGCAGGAAGGGCTGCACCAGCCGCGGCAGGCGGGCCGATTCGAGGTAGGCGTGGCCCAGGCGCAGGATGCGCGGGGTCAGCCAGAACAGCTTGCCGTCGGTGCCCACGTAACCCAGGTGGGCCAGCGTCAGCAGGTAGCGGCGCGCGGCGGTGCGTGTGAGGCCGCAGCGCGCGCCGGCCTGGCTGGCGGTCAGTCGCGGGTGCTGGTCGTCAAAGGCCTCGATCACCGCCAGGCCTTTTTCCAGGCCGGCGATCCAGTCGCGTTTTTCCAGGGGCGGGGCGGGCAGCAGGGCGGCTTCGGTCATGGGGTGGTCGGCTTGCGTGAAAACCCGTAATCTGATCGCTGATCGGCAGTGGGTGTGCGATTATCGTTCGGGTCGGGCCTGTGCCCCCCATCGATGAGCGGCCGCAGGCCCTACAGTGCAGGCGTGGCACCGCGCCCGGGAAGGCCCGCGCCGGCGGCACCGCACTCCAACGGAGACCAATGCACCATGAGTGACCTGCTGCTCAACACCAGCGACAACCGCGAACCTCTGCAAGCCTCGTTCAGTGACGCCGCCAACCCCCTGGGGCTGGACGGCATCGAGTTCATCGAATACGCCACCACCAAGCCGCAGGCCCTGGGCCAAGTGCTGGAGATGATGGGTTTCCGTCCCGTGGCGCGCCACCGCTCGCGCGAGGTGCTGCTGTACCGCCAGGGCGAACTCAACATCGTCGTCAACGCCCACCCCAGCGATGCCCAGGGCGCCGGCCACGGCAGCGACGTGCCCACCATCTCGGCCATGGCGCTGCGCGTGCGCGACGCGCGCGCCGCCTACCACTACGTGCTCGAGCGCGGCGCCTGGTCGGTGCCCACGCACGCCGAGGTGATGGAGCTGAACATCCCCGCCATCCACGGCGCCGGCGGCAGCCGCATCTACTTCGTGGACCGTTACAAGGAGTTCTCGATCTACGACGTGGACTTTGTGCCCATCCCCACGGTGGACCAGCGCCCGCCCGCCACCGCCGGCATCCACTTCTTCGGGGTGGTGCAGTACATCGGCCCCGAGCGCACCAACGACTGGATCGCCTTCTACAGCGAGCTGTTCGGCACCGAGGTGATTCCCGACGAGCAGCGCTTTGGCATCATGCCCAAGGGCACCTTGCTGCGCACCCCGGCGCTGGACCCGGGCAAGCGCTTCATGCTGCAGCTGGTGGAGCCACCGCTGAACGTGCACGACGCGCAAGAAAAGCTGCAACGCATCGGCCTGGGCGTGCCCGACGTGCTGGACGCCGTCAAGGCGCTGCGCGCCCTGGGCGTGGAGTTTGTTGAAACCGAAGCGGCCCACACCGAGCAGCGCGGCGCCATCAGCAAGACCTACCTGGGCTCGGTCGTGTTCGAGCTGGTGCACAGCCAGCGCAGCGGGGCCTGAGCATGAGACCCAGCCCCGCCGCCATCAGCGAAGCCATCGCCGGTTTCGGCATGGACACCATCACCCTGGCCGGCCCGCTGGAGGCCAAGCTCGCCGCCATGAAAGCCGCCGGCTTCACCCAGGTCATGCTCAAGGCCAACGACATCAACGGCCACCCGGGCGGCATTGATGCCGCGGTTGCGGCCGTCAAGGCCAGCGGCCTGCGCGGCACAGGCTTCCAGGTGCTGCGCGACTTCGAGGGTCTCTCCGGCCACCTGCACCAGTACAAGGTCGACATCGCCAAGGCCATGCTGGAGATGTGCGCCGCCCTCGGCTGCAAGGTGCTGCTGGCGTGCTCATCCACGTCTGCCCATGCCAGCGGCGACCTCGACCACCTCGCGCGCGACCTGCGCAAGCTCGCCATGCTGGCGCTGCCGCTGGGCATCAAGATCGCGTATGAAGGCCTGTCCTGGGGCCGCACCATCAACGAGTTCACCACGGCGTGGGACGTGGTCTGCCGCGCCGACTGCCCCAACCTCGGCCTGGGCATCGACTCGTTCCACATCTTCGCGGCCAAGACCAGCCTGGACGAGATCGACTACCTCGACCCGAGCAAGATCTTCCTGGTGCAGCTGGCCGACTTCATGTGGCAGGAAACCAAGACCTTTGAAGAGCGCATGACCACGGCGCGAACCTTCCGCGTGTTCCCGGGCGAGGGCGTGCACAGCGAACAGCTGGCCGAGCTGGTGCTCAAGCTCGACCGCCTGGGCTACGCGGGCGACTACAGCTTCGAGGTCTTCAACGACGACTACCAGCAGATGCCGCTGCCCATGGTGGCCGAACGCGGCCAGCGCGCCGCGCTGTGGCTGGCCGACGACGTGCTGCGCCGCTCGGTGCCGCTGCCCAACCAGATGCGTCTGAAGTCGCTGGGTTGACCCAACCAGCCATTCGAGAAACGTCCATGAACACCCGCGGACAGGCCCAGCTCGCCATCTGGAGCGACATCGACCCCGGCCAGGAAACCGACTACCTGCACTGGCTCACACGCGAACACGTGCTCGAACGTGTGAGCGTGGACGGTTTTCTATCGGGCCGCGTGTTCCGCGCCGAGGCGGACGGACATCGCCGCTTCTTCATCACCTATGAGCTGCACGACGCCAGCGTGCTCGCCGGCCCTTCCTACCTGGCGCGGCTGAACGCGCCCACGCCCTGGTCGCAGCGCACCATGCCCATCCTCCAGAATTTCGCGCGCGGCGGCGGGCCGGTGGTGGCGCGTGCGGGCCTGGGTTGTGGGGCGGTGGCGCTGCCGTTGCGGCTGGACCTGGCCGCGGCCGGCCTGCTGGACGCCGGTGCACAGCAGGCGTTGGTACAGCGTATCGCGGGCCTGGACGCGGTGGCCCAGGTCTGGCTGATGCAGGTGGACGCGGCCGGTACCGGCGTGCAGACCAAGGAAAAATCCATGCGCCGCAGCGTGGAGGGCACTTTCGATGGCGTGCTGGTGATCGAGGCGCTGCACACCGCGGCCGCGCAGGCCGCGCTGGACCAGTTGCTGCACGCTGAACTGGCGAACGCGGGAGTGGCCGACCGGCAGGTTTTCAGTGCCTGCTTCCAGCTCGACCGGCGGCTCGCCGGTCTGGTCTGACGGCCTAACACCGCGGCTCGCGCACAACGCCACGCCACCGGCGCTGGCGCCTAAACTCGCGGGTTCCGGTCAACCGACCCCACAAGAGGACTCCCCATGGGCGCGCAATGGAAAGCCAAGCACAAGGACCTGGCGGCCAACGCCAAAGGCAAGCTGTTTGGCAAGCTGGTCAAGGACATCATCATCGCGGCCCGCAACGGCGCCGACCCGTCCGCCAACGCCCGCCTGCGTCTGGTGGTGGAGCAGGCCCGCAAAGTGTCCATGCCCAAGGACACGCTGGAGCGCGCCATCAAGAAGGGGGCCGGCCTCACCGGTGAAGCGGTGCACTACGAGCACGTCATGTACGAAGGCTTTGCCCCGCACCGCGTGCCGGTGATGGTGGAGTGCCTGACCGACAACGTGAACCGCGCCGCGTCCGACATGCGCGTGCTGTTCCGCAAGGGCCAGCTGGGCACCAGCGGATCGGTGTCCTGGGACTTCGATCACGTCGGCATCATCGAAGCCGAAGCCGCCAGCCAAGACGCCGACGCCGAACTGGCCGCCATCGAAGCCGGCGCGCAGGACTTTGAGCCCGCGGATGAAGAGGGCGTGTGCGTCTTCCTCACCGACCCGACCGATCTGGACCTGGTGGGCCGCGCGCTGCCGGCACAAGGCTTCACCGTGCTGTCGGCCAAGCTGGGCTACAAGCCCAAGAACCCGGTGGACCCGGCCAGCCTGAGCGCCGAAGCGCTGGAAGAGGTCGAAGCCTTCCTGGCCGCCATCGACGACAACGACGACGTGCAGAACATCTTCGCAGGCCTGGGGGGTTGAGCGGCGCTGCCAGCCCGGCGGCTGGCGACTGCAAGCAGCTCGGGTCACGCTCTGCGGCGCCTCCGCCATAGCAAGCTCTGCTAAAATGATAGGCATACATATATTGTGTGTACTGTATTTCTCTGTTCTGCTTCTCTGAGGAGTCCCTTTCCATGCGTGTTGAACTGAAACTGGCCGTGCTGGCCGCTGCTGTGGCCCTGGTCGCTTGCGGCAAGAAGGAAGATTCTGCGGCGCCGGCCGCTGCCGCCCCCTCGGCCGCGTCGGGTGACGTGCTGGTGGTCAAGATCGGCCACGTGGGCGCCACCAGCGGCGCCGTGGCCCACCTGGGCAAGGACAACGAGAACGGCGCCCGCCTGGCGATCGAGGAACTCAACGCCGCGGGTGTGAAGATCGGCAACCAGAACGCGCGCTTCGAGCTGATGGCCGAAGACGACGCGGCCGACCCCAAGCAGGCCACCGCCGCCGCCCAGAAGCTGGTAGACGCCAACGTCAACGGCGTGGTGGGGCACCTGACCTCGGGCGCCACGCTGCCCGCCTCGGTGCTGTACAACGAAGCCGGCATCCCGCAGATCACGCCCTCGTCCACCAACCCGAAGTTCACCCGCCAGGGCTTTGCGGGCGCGTTCCGCCTGGTGGCCGACGACACCCAGCAGGGTGGTGCCATGGGCCGCTACACGGTGCAGAGCCTGAAGGCCAAGACCGTGGCCGTCATCGACGACCGCACGGCCTATGGCCAGGGGCTGGCCGATGAGTTCGAGAACGCCGCCAAGGCCGCCGGTGCCCAGGTGGTGGGTCGCGAGTTCACCAACGACAAGGCCACCGACTTCAACGCCATCCTCACGTCGCTCAAGGCCAAGAAGCCGGACGTCATTTTCTTCGGTGGCATGGACGCCGTGGGCGGCCCGATGCTGCGCCAGATGAAGTCGCTGGGCTTCACTTCCCAGCTGGTGGGCGGCGACGGTCTGTGCACCGCTGAAATGATCACGCTGTCCGGCGACGCGCTGGGCGACGAGCGGGTGTTCTGCGTCGAGGCCGGTGGTGTGGATGGCGACGAAATGGCCGCCAATGACAAGTTCCGGGCCGACTTCAAGGCCAAGTACGGTGTGGACGTGCAGGCCTACGCGGGCTACGCCTACGACGGCGTGAAGCTGCTGGCCGCCGCCATGCAGGCCGCCGGCTCGGCCGACCCGAAGCAATACCTGCCCGCGCTCAAGTCCATCCAGTACCAGGGCGCGTCCGGCAAGGTCGCGTTCGACGACAAGGGCGACCGCCGCAACGCAGCGCTGACGCTCTACACCTTCAAGGCCGGCCAGCGCGAGAAGCTCGCGGTCATCCGCTGAGCCCACGCCGCCGCTGGGGACCCCACAGGGGCACTTGGCAGTGCTCGGTGGCCGTCTGGGGTGCTCAGTGCCCCAGCGTGAAGTAGAAGGTGGAGCCTGCGCCCGGCGCCGAGCGGGCCCACAGACGTCCACCCAGCCGCTCCACGCAGCGTTGCGCAATCGCCAGGCCCATGCCGCTGCCATCCGAATGGTCCTTTCGGTGCAGGGTGCTGAAGGGCTTGAACAGGCGGTCGGCCATGTCCATGTCAAACCCGATACCGTTGTCGCGCACCCAGTAGACCTGCGCATGCGGGTCGTGACCCAGCTCGATGCGGCACGCCTGTGCGGGTGCGGTGTGGGTCAGGGCGTTGCGCAGCAGGTGCTCCATCAGCACGCCGAGCAGGTCGGGGTCTGCCAGCACGTGTGGCGTGTCGGCGCAGCTGAAGCCCAGGTCGCTCACCCCGGTCTGGAGTTCCTGCATCCGGGCGCGGGCCACGTCGCTGACCCGGACCGCTCGGGGCACGGGCTTGACCTGCAGGACCTGCAGCAAGACCAGCATCCGGCTGATCATGTGCCCCATGGTGGCCGAATGGTCGGCGATCTTCTCGGCATAGGCCCGTGCCTGCTGGGGCGTGGTGCCCGGCGCGCCGTCCGACAGCATGCTGGCGTAGCCGTTGATCGAGCGCAGCGGCGTGCGCAGATCGTGCGCCAGGCTCGACGAGATCATGGTCAGGTCGGCGACGGCCCGCTCCAGTTGCCTGTTCTGCGAGCGCACTTCGCTCTGCAATTGGTCCGCCAGGGCGGTCGACCGCTCCAGCGCCTGCATCTTTTCGGAGATGTCGATCAAGGTGCCCGAGACCAGCAGCTTCCCGTCCGAGGGCACGCCCGGGTCGCTTTTGCCGGTGCAGCGGACCCAGACCCAGTGGCCATCCCGGTGGCGCATGCGAAACCGGCAGTCGAACTGTTTGTCGAGTCCGGTGGTGAAGGCGAGCCGTGCCTGGCCGGTCGCCTCCAGGTCTTCGGGGTGGATCATGGCCCGCCAGCGTTCGCGCGTCATGGGCACCAGTGCCGCCAGGTCGTGTCCGAGCAGCTGCGCCCAGGCCGCGTTGATGTCCACCTCGCCGGTGACGAGGTCGGTTTCCCAGGTCCCGGGGTTCAAAGCGTCCAGCACCCGATGCAGGCGCGCCGCGCTGCGCACAGCCAGCTGCTGCGCAGCGAAATAGGGGGTGACATCGGTGAAGGTCCGGACGTGCAGCCCGGATGACAGCCAGGCCACGCGGACTTCGAGCGTCTTGCCCGCGCGTGTCTGCCGCCAATAGTGCGCAGGCATCTCATCCACCACCGGATCGGGGTGGAGGGTCCGGCCTTCGGCGTCGAAAAAGCGGCCCGGCGATTCAAAGTCGCCGCGTGCGCGCTGGAAGGCGACCACTTCCCGTTTGCCGGGCTGGCGTGACATCAGGGTGTCCGGCAGGTCCAGCAGCTCGGTGTAGCGGCGGTTGAAACAGACCAGCTGGCCCTGCGGATCGAAGCAGACGATGCCTTGGTCCAGGAGATCGATGGCTTCCTGAAGGAGCGCTGGTGTCTGCAGAGCACCGAGCAGCGAGACAACACTCACTTGAGCACTTTCTGGCGGGTTTCAGGTGTTCGTGGGCCCCGAAACTTCAGCCATTCATATTCATTTTTTACTCCCTGCAGTACGCCGTTTGTAGCACGACGGGAGCGGCAGGTGCAGATGGTGCTGTCACCTGGGGCGTCGGTGGGGTGTTGGGCCGGGGCTCGGCCCTGGCACCCGGCGTCACCGTGCCCGCACGCCCATCACCCCGCACACGGCGATCAGCGCGATGCCCAGCAGGGTCCAGCGGTCCGGGGCCTGGCCGAACGCGAGCCAGCCGGCGAGGGTGGCGAAGCCGATCTGGGCGTACATGTAGGGCGTGATGCGCGAGGCGGGCGCCTTCTGGAAGCCCTGGATCATGAAGTAGTGGCCCAGCGAGCCGAACACCCCGATCAGGCCCACCAGCAACCAGAGGCTGAGCTCCTGCATGGGCGCCCAGCTCCAGGGCAGCAGCAGCGTGCCGAAGACCAGGCCGGTCAGGCCGGTGTAGAAGTGCATGGTGCCGGGGTCTTCGGTCTTGACCATCTTGCTGGTGACGATCTGGTAGCAGGCGTTGATGACCACCAGCAGCAGCGGCAGGAACATGCCGAGGTTGAGGTCACTGCCCTTGGGGCGCACCACGATGAGCGCGCCGGTCAGCCCGCCGGCCACCAGCACCCAGGTGAGCAGGCTGACGTGTTCGCGCAGCAGCAGCGCGGCCAGCAGCGTGACCACCAGCGGCACCAGCATGAGGATGGCGGTGAATTCCCCCACCGGCACGTGCTGCAGGGCCAGGTAGGCCACGGTGCCGGAGGTGACCATCAGCGCGCCGCGCAGCAGCTGCCACCATGGCGAGGACGTCACGAACAGCGAGCGACCCTGGCGCGGCAGCAGCAGCGCCACCGTCATGCTGGTCTGCACCACGAAGCGCAGCCACACGGCCATGAGCACCGGCACCACGCCGCCCACGTATTGCGAGGTGGTGTCGAGCAGGGCGAAGCAGGCGGTGGCAGCAACCGCCAGCAGGATACCGCGGCCGGGGTGGGGGTAGTGGGGATCGGACAACGCAGGAGGGGCGCGGATCGGCAGGGGATCAGTAGCTCAGGCGAGCCACCGAGCGCAGCACGTCGGCCGTGGTGGTGGGGAAGCCGAAGTATTCCAGATACGCGGGGATCATTTCGAACAGCATGTCGGAACCCACCTGCACCCGGCAGCCACGGGCCTGCGCCGCGCTCAGGAAGGCGGTCATCTCGGTGCGCATCACCACCTCGCCCACGAAGGTGCGGGCGTCCAGGCGCGACACGTCCACCGGCAGCGGGTCGCCTTCGTTCATGCCCATGGGCGTGGCGTTGACCACCAGGTCGTAGCCGGCCGGGTCGTTGCTGCCGGTCTGCACCGTGATGGCGGGGTAGTGGGTGCGGATGCGCTCGCCCAGGCTGTCGGCCGAGGCGGTGTTCACGTCGAACAGGCTGATGGCCGCGATGCCCGCACCCGCCAGCGAGGCGGCGATGGCGCAGCCCACGCCACCACTGCCCACCACCAGCACGCGCGCGCCGGCGAGCTGGAGGCCCTTGCGCTGGACGCCGCGCACGAAGCCGGCGCCGTCGAACTGGTCGCCCACCAGGCGGCCGTCGGGCAGGCGTTTGACGGCGTTGCAGGCGCCAGCCACTTTCACGGTGGGCGTCACCTCGTCCAGCAGGCCCACCGTCACCACCTTGTGCGGCATGGTGATGAGCGCGCCGCGGATGTTGGTGAGGCTGAACACGCTTTTGAGGAAGGCCGGGTAGTCCTCGGGCTTGCAGCCAAAGGGCACCACGACCGCGTTCACCCCCACGTGTTCGAAATAGGGGTTGTAGATCATCGGCGACTTGAACGAATGCGTCGGGTAGCCGATGTGGGCAATGAGTTCGGTGTTGCCGTTGATCATGGTGAGGGATCGTGGGTGCTGTGGGTGAAATCTGGGCGTGACTGTAGTGACGGGGGGCTGCGGGCGGGTGAACTGGCGGGCTTGAAAGGTTCGTTAGTCGTTCAGAGTCGTTCGTTTATCGCGCGCTTTAGGGGTAAGCCCGCAGCGGCGCGGCAGCACCACCCGTACCTTCAGGTCCTGGCTTGCCAGGGCCGCTTCAGGGCTTTTTCGTGGCGGCGGAGTTCACGTACTTGCGCACCAGGCCGTCCATGGCGATCAGGTAGCCGTCGACACCGAAGCCGACCACGATGCCGGCCGCTGCGGGCGAGACCCACGAGTGGTGGCGGAACTCCTCGCGTGCGTGCACGTTGGAGATGTGGCACTCGATCACCGGCAGCGGGTCCACGCCCTTGATCGCGTCGTGCAGCGCGATGGAGGTGTGGGTGAGGGCGCCGGGGTTGATGACCACGCCCAGCAACTCGCCGGCCTTGTACTGGCGGCCGGCTTCGTGGATGCGGTCGATCAGCGCCCCCTCCCAGTTGCTTTGCAGGCATTCCACTTCGTAGCCAATCTTCTCGCCGTGGGCCTTGCAGAAGGCTTCCACGTCGGCCAGGGTGGTGTAGCCGTACTGCGCGGGTTCGCGGGTGCCCAGCAGGTTGAGGTTGGGGCCGTTGAGGATGAGGATCTTTTTCATGCGGGGCTCCTTGAAAAGGGTATCGATGCGGTCAGTGGCATTCGACCACGCGGCCGGTGGCGGCGGCCTGGGCGATGGCTTCGGTGATCTTGAGGTTCTGCAGTCCGTCGCGCGCGGTCACCAGCGGGCGGGCTTCGCCGCGCACCACGGCGCCCAAGTGTTCCATCTGGTGCTGGAGCGGGTCGTCGCGCACCAGGTCCACGGTGCCCACTTCAAACGGCTTCCACCAGGAGCGGTCTTCGTCGCGCGGGTAGGTTTTCAGGCGCATGGTCGGCACCGATAGGCTGCCGTGGGTGCCGGCGAGCACGTAACAGTCTTCGTCGTCGCAGCTGGCGTACGACTTGTTTTCCTGGCTGGTCTGTTCCCAGCTGCGCGGGCAGGCCGCGGTGTCGCTGAGCATGAAGCTGCCCAGCGCGCCGCTGGCAAAGCGCAGGTTGATGGCCACGGTGTCTTCCACCGCGAAGCCGCGGATGGCGTTGGACGAGAAGGCCTGCACCGCCACGATCTCGCCGCACAGCAAACGCAGGTTGTGCACCTCGTGGATCAGGTTGATCAGGATCGGGCCACCACCCACTTCACGACGCCAGGGGCCTTCGTCGAAATAGTGGTCGGGCTTGAAGAAGGTGGCGCTGCCCATGACGGCGACCAGCCGGCCGAGCTGGCCGGACTGCACCACCTGCCGGGCCTCGGCCATGATGGGGCTGTGCGCGCGGTGGTGGCCCACCAGCACCGGCACACCGCTGCGCTCGGCCGCGTCCACCAGCGTCTGGCCTTCGGCCACGGTCGTGGCGACGGGTTTCTCCACCAGCGTGGGCAGGCCCGCCGCAATGCACCGCAGCGCCTGCGGCACGTGCAGCGGGTTGGGTGTGGCCAGCACCACGCCGTCGGGCCGGTCTTGAGCCAGCAGTTCATCGATGCTGGCGAACAGCGGCACACCCGCCTGTGCGGCCACGGCGGCCGCCGCAGGAGAAGGGTCCACCACGGCCGACAGCACACACGCCGGGCTGGCGAGCAGCACGCGGATGTGGGCCTGACCGATCAGGCCAGCACCGGCAACGGCGATGCGGGTCTTGGACATGGTGGAGGGAAAAGCTTGAGAGCAGGTGCCTGCCAGCACCGAATGCAGAACCGGCAGGCACGAACGTCGGAGCGAAATGACTGGGTCCAGCAGATGCCGTGGAACCGGCTTCGCCGGGCCACAGGCATCGCCCCCTTGAGGGGGTGACGCGCCCGAAGGCGCGGCGCGGGGGTGGGCTTATTTTCTGATCTTGGCCAGCTCGGTCTGCAGTTCCTTGACGGTGTCCTGGCCCACGTTCACCGCGTACTTGGCGGTCACCGGGCGCATCATGTCGCGCAGCTTGCTCACCTCGGCCGGGGGCAGCTGGGTGACCTGCATGCCGTTCTTCTTCATGTTGTCCAGGGCCGATGCCACCAGACCGCGGGCCTGCTCACGCTGGTACTTGGCGGCTTCCACGGCGGCTTCGCTGATGATCTTTTTCTGGCCGGCGTCCAGGCCGTCCCAGAACTTCTTGCTGATGATCACCGACTGCGGGTTGTACTGGTGGTTGGACAGCACCACGTTCTTCTGCACTTCGTAGAACTTGTTGGCGTTGATCACGGTCAGCGGGTTGTCCTGGCCGTCAATGGCCTTCTGCTCCAGCGCGGCGTACACCTCGGGGAAGGGCAGCGGCGTGGGGTTGGCGCCCATGGCCTTGACCCAGTCCACGTTGATCGGGTTGGGGATCACGCGCAGCTTCAGGCCGGCCAGGTCGGCCACGGTGTTGATGGGGCGCTTGCTGTTGGTGATGCTGCGGAAACCCAGTTCGAAGTAGGCCAGGCCGACGATGCCCTTGTCCTGCAGCTTGGCGTGCAGCTTCTGGCCGAAGGGGCCGTCGACGATGAAGTCGGCTTCCTTCTCGTTGTTGAACATGAAGGGGAAGTCGTAGATGGCGAATTCCTTGACCTGCGAGGCGAAGATGCCCGAGTTCATGGACGCCATCTCCAGCGTGCCGCCCTGGATGGCCGACACGTTGGCCTGGTCGCTGCCCAGCGTGCCGCCGGGGAACAGGTTGACCTTGATCTTGCCGCCGGACTTGGCCGTGACGATTTCGGCGAACTTCTCCATGCCCAGCACGATGGGGTGGCCCTTGGGGTTCTGGGTGGCGAACTTGATGGTTTTGTCCTGGGCCTGGGCGGTGCCGAAAGCGGCCACGGCCACAGCGGCCACCAGGGTTTTGAGCATCAGACGTTTCATGTTGTCTCCAAAGGAAGGGAAGCAGTACGCAGGAACTTCAGAGCGCCCCCGTGGCGTACCAACTCACGGGATGCGCAGGAAAACACGCGGTGGCCGCTCAGTTACCGATCAACCAGCGGGCCGGGACCATCACCAGCTGCGGGAACAGCACCATCAGGAACATCAGGCCGAACTGGGCGATCATGAAGGGCCACACGCCCTTGGTCACCTCGTCCATGCTGACCTTGCCGACCCCGGCCACGGTGTTGAGCACCGTGCCCACGGGCGGGGTGATCAGGCCGATGGCGTTGTTCATGATGAACAGCACACCGAAGTAGACCGGGTCGATGCCGGCGGCCTTGACGATGGGCATCAGCACCGGGGTGAGGATCAGGATGGTGGGCGTCATGTCCATGGCCGTGCCGACCACGATCACCAGCAGCATGATGGCCATCATCAGCAGGATGGGGCTGTCCAGCAGCGGCTCCAGCAGCGCCACCAGCTGGTCGGGCAACTGGGCCACGGTGATCAGGTAGGCCGACACCATGGCCGCGGCCACCAGGAACATGATGACCGCGGTGGTCTTGGCCGCGGCCAGGAACAGGCCGTAGAGCTGGCCGATCTTGAGCTCGCGGTAGACGAAGACCGAGATCAGCAGGGCGTACACCGCGGCCACCACGGCGGCTTCGGTAGGGGTGAACACGCCGAACTTCAGACCCACGACCACGATGACGGGCAGACCCAGGGCGAATACCGCGTCTTTCAGGGCGGCCATCACCTCGGCCGCGTTCTTGCGCTTGGGCGGTGCCACCATTTCCTTGCGCGCCACCCACCACCAAGTGAAGCACAGCGCCACGCCCAGCATGACGCCGGGGGCGATACCGGCCAGGAACAGCTTGGAGATCGACACGTTGGCGGCGACGCCGAAGATCACGAAGCCGATCGACGGCGGGATGATGGGCGCGATGATGGACGCCGAGGCCAGCAGGCCGGCCGAGCGGGCCTTGTCGTGGCCGGCGTGCACCATCATCGGCAGCAGCAGGGCCGAGAGTGCGGCCGCATCGGCCACGGCCGAGCCGGAGAGCGCCGCCATCAGCACCGCGGCCATGATGGCCACATAGCCCAGGCCGCCGCGCACGTGGCCCACCAGCGACATGGCGAACATCACGATGCGCCGCGACAGGCCGCCGGCGTTCATGATTTCACCGGCCAGCATGAAAAACGGCACGGCCAGCAGCGGGAAGCTGTTGGAGCCTTCGATCAGGTTCTGCGCCAGGATCTGCGCGTCGAACATGTCCAGGTGCCACATCAGCGCGGCACCGGAGATCAGCAGGGAGAAGGAAATCGGGATGCCCACCGCCATGGCGGCCATGAGGGAGCCCAGGAAAATGAGGATGGTCATGTTGGTGTGTCTCCGGGGCGCTGATCAGGGGCGCGGGTCGCCGTGGGGCATGTCGTCGGATTCGCGGATGCCGATCAGGTCCTGGTCGCGCAGCTGGCCCGAGAGCAGGCGCCAGAAGTTCAACAGCAGGACGGGCGCGGCCAGCACGGCGAACACCACGCCGCTGGCGTAGAAGTAGCCCATGGAGGTTTCCATCACCGCGCTGGTGGAGTCCCAGTTGATCTTGGTCTGTTGCAGGGCGCCGTCAAAAATCAGCCAGCAGATGAACAGCATGGCGACGTGGCTGATGCCCAGGCACAGCTTCTGGCCGGCCACGGGCAGGCGGGAGATGAGCGAGTCGGTGCCCAGGTGGGCGCGTTCGTTGAGCGCGACCACGCCGCCCAGGAAGGTCATCCAGACGAAGAGCCAGCGCGAAAGCTCTTCCGACAGGGTCAGGCCCGAGTTGAAGCCGTAGCGCATGACGACGTTGCCGAACACCATGACCACCATCAGCACCAGGCTGAGGGCCATGAGCACAGACAAGGCCTTGCAGTAATGGTCAATGAGTTTCTGGATCACGGGGTGGCTCCTGCGGATTCGAATGCATTAATGTACGAACTGGTTAGTTTTTGAAGATTGGGGATTACCCTTATGGGACGCCGTTGGTCGACCGAGTGTTGTCCGGAGCGAGGTGGCCCATAGCCCAGGATGCGGTGGAGCCGGCTTTGCCGGGCCACTCGCATCGCCCCTTTGGGGGCAGAGGGCTGCGGCTCGAAGTCTGCCTGGGCAGACTTGGAC
>NZ_JBPCSJ010000536.1:0-10041 GCF_051007235.1 Hydrogenophaga sp.
TCGACCAGCAGCCGCATCATCAGCCTGGACGAGGGCGCACGCCCCGACACCACGCTCGAAGGCCTGGCCAAGCTGCGCACCGTGTTCGCCGCGCGCGGTTCGGTCACGGCGGGCAACAGCTCGCAGACCAGCGATGGCGCGGGTGCGCTGATCCTGGTGAGTGAGGCCGCGCTGAAGCGCTACAACCTGACGCCGCTGGCGCGCTTCGTGAGCTACGCCAGCCGCGGCGTGCCGCCGCACATCATGGGCATCGGCCCGGTCGAAGCCATCCCGGCCGCGTTGAAGAACGCCGGGCTGACGCAGGACCAGATCGACTGGTTCGAGCTCAACGAGGCCTTCGCCGCGCAGTCGTTGGCCGTCATGAACACCCTGGGCTTGGACCCGGTCAAGGTCAACCCCATGGGCGGCGCCATCGCGCTGGGCCACCCGCTGGGCGCCACCGGCGCCATCCGCTCGGCCACCGTGGTGCACGCCCTGCGCCGCCACAACAAGAAGTACGGCATGGTGACGATGTGCGTGGGCATGGGGCAGGGGGCGGCGGGCATCTTCGAGCGCGTCTGATCCCCTCACGGTCGCGTGCCGGACTGCGCGCGACCGTGGGTGCCGGCAAACTGGCGCGATGCACTCACACGTTTTTGACCAGGCCATCGCGCTCACTGCCACCGGCGACGACTGTTACACCGGCGCCACCTCGCCGGCCTACGCCAACATGGTGGGACCGTTCGGGGGCATCACGGCCGCCACAGCGCTGAACGCGGTCCTGCAGCACCCGGCGCTGCTGGGCGAACCGCTGTCGCTGACGGTGAACTTCTGTGCAGCGCTGGCCGATGGCCCGTTCGCCGTGTCGGCCCAGCCGGTGCGCACCAACCGTTCCACCCAGCACTGGGTGGTGTCGGTCACGCAGCCGGGGCCGTCCGGCGCGGCCGAGACGGTGGTCACGGCGTCGGTCGTCACCGCGGCGCGCCGAACCACCTGGAGCGTGGACGATGAGCCCTTGCCGGCGGTGCCCCGGCCAGGGGAGTTGCCGCCCTACACCGTGCCCTCGCCGGTGGCTTGGATCCAGCGCTACGAGATGCGTCCGGTGGAAGGTGCGATCCCGCACACCTGGGACGGCAGCGGCAGCGACAGCCGCTCGCGCCTGTGGATGCGCGACGCGGCGCCGCGTGCGCTGGACCTGAGCGGTCTGGCCGCGCTGGCCGATGTGTTCTTTCCGCGCATCTGGCTGCGCCGCGCCACGCGTGTGCCAGCGGGCACGGTGTCGATGACGGTGTACTTCCATGCCGGATCGGCGCAGCTGGCCGAGGTGGGGCACGGCTGGGTGCTGGGCCAGGCCCGTGCCCAGGCGTTCCGCAACGGCTTCTTCGACCAGACGGCGCTGCTCTGGAGCGAGACCGGCCATCTGCTGTGTTCCAGCCATCAGGTCGTGTACTACAAGGAGTAAGCCCGCGGCCAGCGGCGGGCGGAGCGTGGGGGCTTGACGGGCCAGCTGCCGGGCCGCCCCAAGGCAGGCCCAGCCCCCTCGGGGGGGCAGCGACCCGCGCAGCGGCGGAGCGTGGGGGCAGATGAATTCAGCGCCGGGCCGTTCCCAAGCTGAATTCGCACCCCCTCGGGGGGCAGCGACCCGCGCAGCGGCGGAGCGTGGGGGCTTCAACGCGCCAGCCGCCGGGTAGCCCCAAGTCCGACAGCCTCCTACGGCCTGCCGAGGAACAGGTACAGCCCCGTGTAGCCCTTGGGTGCGTGCACCAGGCTCAGGTACAGCGGTCCCAGCCCGGTGTCGGCGCCCACGAACAGGCTGGAGCCGGCGCGCAATCCCTTCCAGCCGATGTCGCTGCGGTCCAGCCAGGCGTTGCCGGCTTCCAGCGAAGCGCCGGCGAACAGTGCGCGTGCCACGCCGGGGCTCCAGTCCATTCGGCGGTACCAGGTCAGGCGCCCGAACAGCAGGTAGTTGCCGGCCACCTGGCCGACGCGGTAGCCCGAGAGTTGCTGGAAGCCCCCGAGCGAGAACTCGTCGATGGCGCCGAGCGGGATCTGGCTGGCGTGGGCCAGCCGTGCGCCGACGTTGAAGCTGTGCCGGCCCCAGGTGCGCACGCCGGTGAAGCTGCCTTCCAGGCGCGTGAAGCCGCTGCTGCCACCGGCCGAATAGGCGCGCCGGCCCACCACCAGCTCGCCCTTGGCGCGGTAGCCCGCCGACGGGAAATTCGCAAAGTCCAGCTGGTCGGCGATCACCGCGGCGCGCAGGCCCAGCTCGCGCCAGCGCTGGGTGGACACCACCAGACCGGTGGCGGCCAGCTGGCTGCTCACCAGTTCGGGCACCGCGCGGTGCAGCGAGCCGACCACGCCCACCCGCATGTCGCCGAACTCGCTGCGCAGACCCATGGGCCAGCCGATGTCGGCGCCCAGCTTGACGCTTTGCCGGAAACCGATGGCGGCCTGTTCCCCGTCGTCGCCGTACAGCTCCACGCGCTGCTGGTGAGCGTCCACATAGCCCGACACAAACCGGTCACCCACCCCGCCCAGGGGCTGGTAGACCTCGGAGTAGGCGGCCAGCGTGCGCCCGAGCTGCAGGCGGTTGCGCCACTCCGCGCCCTGGTCGTTGAGCCAGTGCCGGTTGTGGCTGATGCGCAGGTTGAAGTCGCCCTGGCCTTCGAAGTCGGTGCGCAGGTCCAGGCCGAGCTTGAGGTAGTTGGGCCCCCAGTCGTTCTCGCGCAGCTGCACCTGCAGCGCCTC
This sequence comes from Hydrogenophaga sp., assembly GCF_051007235.1. Classification (GTDB taxonomy): domain Bacteria; phylum Pseudomonadota; class Gammaproteobacteria; order Burkholderiales; family Burkholderiaceae_C; genus Hydrogenophaga. Next base: position 2,728 of record NZ_JBPCSJ010000536.1, read on the forward strand.
ACCGTCGCCCAGGCGCTGCAGGCGGTAGTCCACCCGCTCGTAGTCGCCGCTGGCGGCCAGTTTCTGCAGGTCCTCTTCGATCGCGGCCACGTCCACCGGCATGCCCGGCAGGGTGTCCAGCGTGCGCGCCAGCCGCTGTGCGCGCGTTTCGTTCACCCCCTCGAAACGGATCGCGCTGATGGTGCCGTTGCGTGCCGTGTTGGCCTGCGCCTGCTGGTCGCGTTGTGCCTGCCATTGCGCGTAGCGCGCGGGGTCGGCCGCGAAGCGCTTCAGGGCTTCTCGCACCGAACGGCCGTAGTCCTCGCCGATCTTCACCAGCGCGGGCGCGCGGTCAAAATCGGCCGATGTGAGCGGGCCTAGGGACGGCTGCAGCAGCAGGTCCTGCGGCGTGAGCAGGGCCACACTGGCCTGCACGTTCTGCTCGGTCAGGATGTTGACCATCTGCGTGGTGATGCCCAGCAGGCTGCCCAGCGTCTCGCGCCCCGCCAGCGGCGTGCCGATGTTGACCGCGATGATCACGTCCGCCCCCATGCGCCGCGCCACCGCCACCGGCAGGTTGTCCACCAGCCCGCCGTCGCCCAGGATGCGGCCGTCCACCTCCAGCGGCGAGAACACGCCCGGCACCGACATGCTCGCGCGCAGCGCGGCGGCCAGGTCGCCGTGGTCCATCACCACCGGCTGGCCGGTCTCCATGTCGGTGGCCACGGCGCGGAACGGCGTGGGCAGGCCGTCGAAGGTGGCCAGGTGGCGCGTGGGCAGGGTGTAGCGGCGCAGCAGCACCTCCAGCCCGCGGGTGGACACGGCCCCGGTGGGCAGCCGGAACTCGCCATTGCGAAAGCCCAGCTCCAGCACCGGCGAGAGTTCGAAGTCCTCTTCCTTGCGGCGCTGCGACAACTGCTGCCGCGGTTCGCGGCGCTCGAACACATTGCCCCATTCGATGGCCAGCACCTCGCGTTCGAGTTCGGCGGCGTTCATGCCGCTGGCGTACAGCCCGCCGATGATCGCGCCCATGGATGTGCCCACGATCAGGTCCACCGGCACCTGCGCCTCTTCCAGCACCTTGAGCACGCCCACGTGGGTGATGCCGCGCGCGCCGCCACCCGAGAGCACGAGGCCCACGCGCGGGCGGCCGGGGCCGGCGGCGGGCGTGTCCAGCAGCTGGGCGGCGGCCGGTGGCGGCCCGCCCAGGGCGGCGCACAGGAACAGGACGGTGGCGTGCAGGGTGTGGCGCAGAGACGGCATGCGCCGCAGTGTAGAGGGGCGGGCTGTCCCGCAGGGCCACCGCGTGGGGGGTGAACCCCAGACGCCGCGCCCCGTTCGAGGTAATTTGCCGGGCGGTCCCTGGCCGGCCCGCTGCAGCGGTGGCCCGGGCGTCACTTTTCTTTCAAGAACATCACCATGAGCGACATCCTCGTCCACACCGAAGCCGGCATCACCACGCTGACCTTCAACCGCCTCGACAAGAAGAACTCCATCACCGCCGCCATGTACGCCACCCTGGCCGACGCGGTCGAAGCCGCCGCGGCCGACCCGGCCGTGCGCTGCGTGGTGTTCCAGGGCCACGAAACCGTGTTCAGCGCCGGCAACGACATCGCCGATTTCCTGAACAACCCGCCCGCCACCGAAGACTCACCGGTGTTCCGTTTCCTGCGCGCCATCGCACGGTTCCCCAAGCCGCTCATTGCCGCCGTCTGTGGCCCGGCGGTGGGCATCGGCACCACGCTGCTTTTCCATTGCGACCTGGTCTACGCCGGCGACAACGCCGCGTTCTCCATGCCCTTCGTGAACCTGGGCCTGTGCCCCGAAGCCGCGTCCAGCCTGCTGGTGCCGCAGATGCTGGGCTACCACCGCGCGGCCGAAGCGCTGCTGCTGGGCGAGCCCTTCATGGCCGAAGCCGCGCTGGAAGTGGGCCTGGCCAACCGCGTGCTGCCGCCCAGCGAAGCCGCCGGCTACGCCCAGGCCGTGGCGCGCAAACTGGCCGCCAAGCCGCTGGCCTCGCTGGTCGAGACCAAGCGCCTGATGAAGAAGGGCAACGCCGCCCAGGTGATGGCGACCATGGCCGAAGAGGGCGCGAGCTTCGGCCGCATGCTGGGCGAGCCGGCCGCCAAGGAGGCCTTTGGCGCCTTCATGGAGCGCCGCAAGCCGGACTTTTCGCAACTCTGAAGCGGGAGCAGGTCGATGACGCATGGTCGGGGGTGGTGGCGTCTGGTCGGTGCTGGCCTGTGGTCGGCTGTGTTGCTGAGCGCCTGCGCCCAGACGGCGCCACCGGCCTGCGATCCGGCCGCGGTGGCGCAAGCCACCGACCTGCGGGTCATCGTGCAGTTCCGCGAGCCGGTGGCCGGCGACGCGCCGCAGACCCTGCGGCAATTGCAGACCCTGAGCCAGGGCTGTGTGTGGGCGGTTTCCAGCGTGTCGCCCCGCGTGCATGCCTACCGTTTCAGCGGCCTGGCCGACGCGGCTCTGCTGCGCCAGCGACTGCTGGCCTGGCCGCTGGTGCAAGATGTGGTGCCCGACGCGCGGTCGGGACCCCATGCCGCGCCGTGACCCGCCACCCCTCGAACCGCATCCCGTGTCCGACCCCATCGCCATGACGCGCCGTTTCTCTGCCCGCCGTACCCGAGTGCAAACGCTCGTGGCCATGGCGATCGCCACGGCCAGCCAGCTGGGCCAGGCGGTCGGGCCTGCGCCGGTACCAACCGCCGCCGAACCGGTGCAGCGTCTGATCATCCAGTACAGGGACGGTGTGTCGCCGGCTGGCGCGTCCGTTGTCCTGGCGCCGCGCGATCCCAGGGTCTCTGCCGCCGCGGCCGTGACACGCAGCGCCGGCCAGGCCCAGGCGCCGGGGCTTCATTACCTCAAGTCTGTCTCGCCCCGGCTGCACGTGGCCCAGCTCGACCGGCCGCTACCGGCCAGCGAGGCGCAAGCGCTCATGGACCGCCTGCGGGCCGATCCGGCGGTGGCTGCGGTCATGGTCGACCGGCGCGTGCGGCCGCATGCCCTGCCCAACGATCGTTATTTCGCAGACCCGCGCTCCGCGTACTTCCAGTGGCACCTGCAGAGTCCTGCCAGCGTGACCGGCGGCATCAACGCCGCCGCTGCCTGGGACCGCAGCACGGGCACCGGTGTCACGGTGGCGGTGCTCGACGGTGGCTACCGCCCGCACGCCGACCTGCTGGCGAATCTGCTGACCGGCGATGACCACGATTTCATCAGCGACGACTGGACCTCCAACGACGGCGATGCGGTGCGCGACACGGACGCCGAGGACCCCGGGGACTGGGTGAGCCGTGCCGATGCCACCACGGCTTGTCCGGCCGAATCCAGCTCCTGGCACGGCACCCACGTGAGCGGCTTGGTCGGTGCCCTGGCCAACGGCACCGAAGGCGTGGGCGTGGCCCACGGTGCTCGCGTGCTGCCGGTGCGGGTGCTCGGGCGCTGCGGAGGTTTTCTGTCAGACATTCAGGCGGGCATGCGCTGGGCCGCCGGCCTGCCGGTACCGGGCGTCCCCGACAACGCCCAGCCGGCGCAGGTGCTCAACCTCAGCCTGGGTGTGCAAGAGACCTGCGACAGCATCACCCAGTCGGTGGTTTAAGAGGTGCGTGCGCAAGGCGCGAGCATCGTCGCCTCCAGCGGCAACGAGGGCGTGATCGCCATCACCAGCCCCGCCAACTGCATGGGCGTGGTGGCCGTCACCGCCCATACCCGCAGCGGTGACAGCGCTGACTACGCCAACGTCGGGCCGGGTGTGGCGCTGAGTGCGCCGGGCGGCGACAGCGCGGGTTCGGTGGCGTCGACCGGGAACACCGGCACCACCGTGCCGGGCAGCGACACCTACACCTGGATGTTCGGCACCAGCATGGCCGCGCCGCAGGCGGCCGGCGTGCTGGCGCTCATGGCGTCGGCCCGCCCGGATCTGCCCCAGGCTTCGCTGCAAGCGCTGATGCGCGGCGCGGCGCGGCCGTTCCCGGCCGCCAGCTATTGCGACCGCTACCCCGGTTTTTGCGGCAGTGGGTTGCTCGACGCCGGGCAGGCGGTGAACGCCGCGTTGGCGGCCCCCGCCAACGCGCCCGATCTGGAGGTGCTGCAACGCCTGGTCAGCGGTGGTCTGGCGCAGGGTGAGCAGGCCGTCTTCGCCGTGCAGGTGCGCAACTGGGGAACGGTCACCGCTTCCGACGTGCAGGTCACCGCCGCCGTGACCGGGCTGGACATCGTGTCGGTCTCGGCCAACGTGGCGGGCACCGCGCTGTCGCGCAGCAGCAGCGCGCTGAGCGCGGTGGCCGGTGACCTGGCCGCGGGGGCCGAGCTGGTGCTGACGGTGACCGCCCGGGTCACCGCCACCGACGGCTACGTGACCAGCCAGGCGCGCACCAGCGGCAGCGCCACCGAGGTGACCCTGGTGAACAACGATCACCTGCTGGTACCGGCGGCCGTGGAGCCCGCGGCGCCGGTCGCAGCCGCCGACACGGGAGGGGGCTGCACCGCAGCCCCCTCCGGACAGGCCGACCTGGGGCTGCCGCTGCTGTTGCTGGCCGCGCTGCTGGGTGGCCTGTGGCGTCGGCGCACGCCGCGTCCGGCGCACCGCTGAGCTGCGTTCAGCGCCCTGCGCTGACCAGCCGGGTGTAGGCCTCGCGCGTGGCCGGCGACACGGCCGCCAGCACCTGCTCGTAAGTGGTCTTGTGCCTCATCAGCACCCGCGCGGAGGCCACGTTGCGCGAGCGGCAGAACCAGTGGCAGCTGTGCTGGAACAGCAGCAGCTCGGCGGTGGCGCGGAACGCTCGGTCGCGGGTGGACAGGCCTTCTTCGTTGCGCAGCGTGGCGGCCAGGCCCTGGGCGTGCAGGGCCACCAGGGCGCGCAGGTCAAAGCTGTGCTGCGGGAACAGTCGCGTGGCCATGGGCACGCTCACCGGCCAGCGGCTCACGCGCAGCCGTTCGCCCCACACCTCCTGGAGCGCATCGGCCAGTTGCTGCAGCTCGGTCTGCAGCGCCTCCTCGGTGGCGGCCAGGTTGCGACAGATCGGTTCGGCCCGCTCGGGGTCGGTCTCGCCCAGCGCGCGCAGGTAACCGTCGGTGAGCTGCGCCATGTGCTCCTCCAGCCGGTACTGGCGCAAGAAACCACCCAGCAGCACGATGCGCTGCTGCTCATCGTGGCGTTTGAACATCCAGAAGCCGCCCGACAGCAGCAGCCACAACACAAGTGCATCCATGGCGGTATTGTCGGGGCTCTCACCACCCGACCGTCCTCCACCCTGGGTATGTCCATGGCCTACATGCTTCTGATCCACGAACCCGTTGGCCAGCGCGCCACCCGCACGGAGGCCGAAGGCCGTGCCGCCTACGCCGCCATGGTCGCGTTTGGCGAGGGCATCGCCGCGCGCGGCCAGCTCAAGGCGGTGGAGTCGCTGGCGGGGTTGGACACGGCGGTGCGCGTGAGCCACGCACCGGGCCAGTCCCAGACCCTGGACGGCCCCTTTGCCGAGGCCAAGGAAATGGTGGGTGGCTTCTTCCTGCTGCAGAACGTGACGCGCGAGCAGGCCGTGGCCTACGCCCACGCTTGCCCGGCCGCGCAGTGGTGCACGGTGGAGGTGCGGGCGCTGGCCCCGTGTTTCGAGGGCAACGCGACGCGCTGACCCGCCTTCAGGTGTTCAGGCGCGCCACCCAGTAGGTGGCACCCTCGGCGCCGTAGCGCTCGCTGTGCGGCTCGCCGTGTTCAAGCTCGAACAGGTCGCCGGGGACCAGGTGCTGGGTCGTGTCGCCCACCGTCAGCCACATCTCGCCCTGCACCACCAGCGCCTTGGCCGCGAACGGGTGGGTGTGGGTGTCCAGCACCGTGTCCGGCGCCCACACGCGCTCCAGGACCTCGTCAAACCCTTCGGCCAGGGCCACGCTTTTGAACGTGTTGACATCGGGTGTCATGGGCATCTCCTGTTGTGCGCTGCGGGAAACCATTGCACCATGGGTCTCTGCACCCGCCGCGCGCCGTGCATCGCAACCGCGCCCGCTTCAGGGTTTTCCCAGGTCGGTGCCATGTCGAAAACCCGCACGCTGCTTCGTCGTCACGTGGAGGCCCCGCAGGCGCACGACATGACCAACCTGTACCACGCGTCGTCGGCCGCGACGGGGACTGGATGGGCCGCACCCGGCCCCGGGCCCTGCAAGTCCTCCAGCCCATCTGTGCAACCCCCACCTGAGGAGCGTCCCATGACCACCGCCACCGTGCCCATGTGCGCCGTCGTGCACTTTGAAATGCCCTACCAGGACCACGAACGCGCCGCTCGCTTCTACGCCGCCGCGTTCGGCTGGACCCACCAGTTCCTCGGCCCCCAGATGGGCGACTACCTGCTGGTCAACACCGCGCCAGCCGGCGCCCGCCCGCCCATGCCACCCGAGGCCGCGCTGGGCTCGATCAATGGCGGCCTGTTCCCCTTCAAGGCCGACTGGCCGATGCAGCACCCTTCGGTGGTGATCGGGGTGCCCGACATCCGCGCCGCGATGCAGCGGGTGCGCGACGCGGGCGGCGAGGTCATCGGCGAGCCGATGGCCATTCCCGGCGTGGGCGAGTACGTGGTGTTTCGCGACACCGAGGGCAACCACAACAGCATGATGCAACCCAGCATGTGAGCACCCCTCCGTGCTGCGCACGACCCCCTCAAGGGGGCAACACCTGCGGCCTGGCAAAGCCAGTTCCGCGGTGTTCTCGAAACTGAAACCCGGAGAACACTCGCCATGCGATTCATGATCATCGTCAAGTCCTGCCCCGCCTTCGAGGCCGAAGCCACACCCGAGGCGCCCGAAGAACTGATGGCCGAGATGGCCGCTTACCACGAGGAGCTGGCGCGCGCGGGCGTGCTGCTCGACGGCAGCGGCCTGCACCCCAGCCGCACCGGTTGGCGCATCCACCACGACGAAGCGGGCGGGCGCCAAGTGATCGACGGCCCGTTTGCTGAAGCCAAGGAGCTGATCGCGGGTTACACCCTGATCCAGGTGCGCTCGCGCGAAGAGGCCATGGAGTGGAGCCGCCGCTTTCCCAACCCCGCCGGCAAGGGCAAGTCCGCCGTGATCGAGCTGCGACAGCTGATCGAGCTCGACGAGTTCCCGCCCAGCGCTGCGCTGGACCAGATGAAAGCCATCGACGGCATCGCCCCACAACCCTGAAGGAGAGCTCCATGTTTCGCCAGATCTTTGTCAACCTGCCCATCCAGGACATGGCCCGCTCGCAGGCCTTCTTCAAGTCACTGGGCCTCTCGTTCAACCCGCGCGTCACCAACGAGCAGGGCGTCTGCCTGGAGATCGGTGAAAACTTCTACGCCATGCTGC
>NZ_JBPCSJ010000537.1:0-3606 GCF_051007235.1 Hydrogenophaga sp.
ACCTCGCGCAGGTTCGTGGCCGTGCGCGTGGGCGGCGTGCCCAGTTCTTCAAAGGGTTGGTTCTGGCGGTTGACCCAGAGTGTGCGGTAGCCGAACCAGGTCGCGCCCAACGCGTCCCAGGCGTTGCTGCTGACGAACACGATCTGCTGGCGCGAGAGGCCGGTCACCTTCTCGCCCTGGGCGTACGCGTCCGGGTGGGTCTTGAACTTGCGGATGCCGTCCACGCTGATGACGTGGTCCAGCAGGCCGTCGAGCCCGGCGCTGCGCACGGCGATGCCCAGCATCTGCGGCTCGCCGTTGCTCAGGATGCCGGTGACGATGCCGCGGCTCTTGAGCGCCTGCAGCACTTCGCGGTTTTCCGGGAAGGCGCTCAGGTGCCGGTACTGGTTCATCAGCCGCGTGGCCTTGCCTTCGTAGGTGGCCCAGTCGCTGCGCGCGGCCGGCTCAATGAGCTTGATGGCGTAGGCCAGTGCGGCCTGGGTCAGTTCCCAGAACGGGCGGTAATGCGGCTGATCGGGCGCGCCCTGATCGCAGGTGGTCACCAGCCGGGTGTATTCGATCTGCTTGTCGCGCCACACCATGGCCAGCTTCTCGCCCTGGCCCGGAAACAGCTGCTGCGCGAGCAGGCCCACGCTGTACACGTCGAACAGCGTGCCGTAGGCGTCGAACAGGACTGCGCGGGGTTTTTCCATGCCTGAACTGTATTCGGAACTTGCCGCTCGATTCACATGCTGTTTTTGCGTTTATCTGTGACATTTATGCGGGTAATTTGGTTTGAGGGGCGTGGCCGACCGGCCCGACAATGGCGGCCATGTCCGAAGCGAACACCCCCCCTTCATCCCCTGCGCCCGCTGCGGCGGCCCTGCCCCTGGCCGGCCTGCGCGTGGTCGAGTTCACCCACATGGTCATGGGCCCCACCTGCGGCATGGTGCTGGGCGACCTGGGGGCCGAGGTCATCAAGGTCGAGCCCATCGAGGGCGACCGCACGCGCCACCTGCTGGGCGCGGGCGCGGGCTTCTTCCCCATGTTCAACCGCAACAAGAAGAGCATCGCCATCGACCTGACCCAGGCCGAGGGCGCGGCGCTGGCGCGGCAGCTGGCCGGCACGGCCGACGTGGTGGCCGAGAACTTCAAGCCCGGCACCATGGTCAAGTACGGGCTGGATCACGCGGCGCTCAGCGCCACGAACCCGCGTCTGATCTACGTCACGCACAAGGGCTTTTTGCCCGGGCCCTACGAGCACCGCACCGCGCTGGACGAGGTGGTGCAGATGATGGGCGGCCTGGCCTACATGACCGGCCGGCCCGGCGACCCGCTGCGCGCGGGCACCAGCGTCAACGACATCATGGGCGGCATGTTCGGCGCCATCGGCGTGCTGGCCGCGCTCATCCAGCGCGGTATCACCGGCAAAGGGCAGGAGGTGCAGAGCGCGCTGTTCGAAAACAACGTCTTCCTGGTCGGCCAGCACATGCTGCAGTACGCCATGACCGGCCAGCCAGCCGCGCCCATGCCGGCGCGCATCAGCCCCTGGGGCATCTACGACGTGTTCACGGTGAAAGACGGCGAACAGATCTTCCTGAGCGCCGTCAGCGACGCGCAGTGGGCCACCTTCTGCGACGCGCTGGGCTTTGCCGACCTGCAGGCCGACCCGCGCTACGCCAACAACAACCTGCGCGTGCAGGGCCGGCCCACGCTGATGCCGGTGCTGCGCGAGCGGCTGGCCCTGTGGTCTGCGGCCGAGCTGGCCGCGCTGTTCGAGCGCGTGGGCCTGCCCTATGCGCCCATCCGCAAACCCGAGGAACTGCTGCAAGACGAGCACCTGCTCGCCACTGGCGGCCTGGCCGACATGACCCTGCCCGACGGCCCACGCGCCGGCCAGACCGCCAAGGCCACCCTGCTGCCCTTCACCCTGGGCGGCCGTCGCATGGGCGTGCACCGCAGCCCGCCCCAGCTGGGCGACGCGACCGCCGCGCTGCTGACCGAGCTGGGCGTCGACGCCGCCGGGCAGGAGCGGCTGCGCCAGGCGCGGGTGGTGGCCTGAGAGGCTGAGATCGCCATGGAGCAGCCCCAGGTCCACATCAGCGAAGTCGGCCCGCGCGACGGCCTGCAGTCCGTCAAGGCCACCATGCCCACGGCGGACAAGTGCCGCTGGATCGACGCCCTCGCCGCGTCCGGCCTGCGCGAAATCGAAGTCGGCTCCTTCGTGCCGGCCAAGCTGCTGCCGCAGATGGCCGACATCGCCGAGGTGGTGCGGCACGCGATCACACTGCCGGGCCTCACGGTGATGGCCCTGGTGCCCAACCGCCGCGGCGCCGAAGCCGCGCTGGCCGCCGGCGTGCACAAGCTCACGCTGCCGGTGTCGGCCAGCGAGGCACATTCGCTGGCCAACGTGCGCAAGACGCGCGAGCAGATGCTGACCGAGCTGCGCGAGGTGGTGGCGCTGCGCAACGAGCGAGCGCCCGCCGTGCCGGTGGAAGTGGGCCTGTCCACCGCGTTCGGCTGCACCTTGCAGGGCGAGGTGCCGGAAGACGAGGTGATCGCCCTCGCTGTGGCCTGCGCGCAGGCGGGGGTGGACGAAGTGGGCCTGTCCGACACCACCGGCATGGCCAACCCGGCGCAGGTGCGGCGCCTGTTCACACGCCTGCGCGCCGAGCTGGGTACACGCGCCGGCGCGGCCCACATGCACAACACGCGCGGCCTGGGCCTGGCCAACTGCCTGGCCGCGCACGACGTGGGCGTGCGCAACTTCGACAGCTCGCTCGGCGGCCTGGGCGGCTGCCCCTACGCGCCCGGCGCCAGCGGCAACGTGGTCACCGAAGACCTGGTCTTCATGTTCGAGGCCATGGGCGTGTCCACCGGCGTCGATCTGCACAAGCTCATGGCCGCGCGCGAACCTTTGAGGGCCGGCCTGCCCGGCGAGCCGCTCTACGGCATGACACCCGCCGTATTCGCCACCTGAAACACCATCAATGCCCGGTCTGCCCCGGTTGATTGGCGACCCTGGCTGGGGTAATCTGCCCCGGTGGACAAACTCAAACAGCTCGAAACCTTCGCCTCCGTCGCCACGCGCGGCAGCCTGACCGCGGCCGCCAAGGCCGAGGGCGTGGCCCCGGCCATCATCGGCCGCCGGCTCGACGCGCTGGAAGCGCGCCTGGGCGTCAAGCTCATGGTGCGCACCACGCGCCGCATCACGCTCACGCACGAAGGCAGCGCCTTCCTCGAAGACTGCCAGCGCCTGCTGACCGACCTGGCCAACGCCGAGGCCAGCGTCAGCGCCGGCGGCGTCAAGGCCAGCGGCCACCTGCGCATCACCGCGCCCGCGGGCTTCGGGCGCCGCCACGTGGCGCCGCTGGTGCCGCGCTTTCGCGAACTGCACCCCGAGGTGACCATCTCGCTGAACCTGAGCGACCGCGTGGTCGACGTGGCCGGCGAGGGCTACGACTGCGCGGTGCGCGTGGGCGATCTGCCCGATTCGTCCCTGGTCAGCGTACGGCTGGCCGACAACCGCCGCCTGTGCGTGACCACCCCGAAGTACCTGCAGCGCCACGGCCGGCCCGCGAGCCCGGCCGACCTGGTGCGCTTCGACTGCCTGGTGCTCAGCAGCGA